>NZ_KE384217.1:1311-5897 GCF_000424625.1 Conexibacter woesei Iso977N | reverse complement strand
CGCCACCAACGACAGCGACACCGCCTACTGCTACGCCATCACCCCACTGCTCATCCACTGCTGACACCAGCAGACCCACCACCCCCACACAAGGCGCACGAAGCGCCCACCCCACGCCCAGGAGGGCTGCCGACGACACCGATCACCGGCAGCCCTCCCCGGCACGCGACGCGGAGATCGATGCGCTCAGCGGGCCGCGTCCGCCACGCAACGTGAACTGCGCTGCACAACACCAACAACGCCTTCCACCCCAACAGGAAGTTGTGTTGGCTGCGCCGGCGCCGGGAGGGTCGTCGAGGTGAGGCTCGAACTCGGGGTGGCCGGCGTCGAGCGCCGCCCGGACGCTCGTGGCGATCACCTGCTCCTCGTTGTCGGCGGGAGTCAGGACGGTCACTCCCCGGCCGGCCGCCGTCCGGGACGTGCGCACCGCCACGCTCGTCGAGCAGCCGGAACGGCACGCCGCCGGAGAACCCGCACGGCCGCGGTGATCAGCCGCGAGGCGCATATCGGCGCTCCTCGGCGCGAAGTTCCCGGTGACGATCACGCTGTCGACGAGCGTCCGCCACACGCTCGCGTCAGCGCCCAGCGCCCAGGCACTGCTGCTGTCGCGCGATGCCACCGAAGAACATCACCACCCACAACCTCGCGCGGATGAACATGCTGTTGCACGGTGATTGCTCGATGCACGACCGGGTCGCGACGCCGGCATCCTGCGCGCGGCGTTGCGACCCGATCGTCGGTGCGGTCAGAGGATGGTCAGGGTGGAGAGGCCGGTCAGCGACGTCACCCCCGTGCTCGAGGCGCAGGCCGTCGGGTCCAGCGACGGTGTGGTGACGACACCGATCGCCGACCTCCCGGTGAACTCGCCGGCGGTGATCGTGCCGGTCTCCTCGGTCTGGTCGGTGCCGTTGACGGTGATCGAGGTGTAGGTGAAGGAGAACGTGCTGGTGTGGCCGTTGCTCCAGTGGATGGTCGATGTGGACGAGCCGCTGTCGAGCGCGCTCTGACAGGAGAACGGCGCAATGATCGTCGTGCTCGCCGACCCGCTGGTGATCGTCGGATCGGCGAGCGACAGGCACGTCGAGAACGTGCGCCTGACGGTGAACGTCGTGGTCTGGCTGGTGTTGGTCAGGCCGGGCGCGAAGGTCTCGTCCTGGTGGCCGGTGCACAGCGTCGTGGCGCCGGCAGGTGCCGCGGCGGCGGCGCTGCAGGCCAGCGCTCCGAGCATGGCGGCGATCCAGCCGGCAGCGCGGAGTCGGTGGTGCGACCCGCCCAGCCAGGACTGGCTCAGGCTGTGAAACAGCGCTCCTGCGGAATGCATGAGAACCTCGATGGACTTGGACGGCGCCGAAGACGCCGTCACGAGTTGTGATGGATGTCGGCCTAGACGACGACCGAAGCGGGCTCGCCCGCGGCGAGCCCGAGCGCGGGCGGCAGATCGCGGACGCCGTCGCGGATCAGAGCAGCTGCATCTCGCATCGAACCTCCTCGCGTGCGCGAGCGCACCGCGCACGGGTCTTGCCGCACGTCAGATGGCCGGCGGCCGCGAGCGGCGCCGGGGCATCGCCGAGCCTCCGAGCCGGTTTTCACTGCGCATGACTCAGTAACACTCAACGATGGGCTGGAGCAGCATAGGCTGGAGCGATTCCGCCGGCAACCGGTGTTGGCACGCTGCCACCACCCGGATATCCGCGTGTCTCACCCACGCAGGCAACAGCGTGGGAACCTGGCGCGCGCACCTTCTCGGCGGTCGCGCTGCGATCGCGGCGACCTGACCTCGCCGCCGCCGCCCCGTGGCCGACGGCCGGAGGTGCGGCCACGGGATCGAGGAGAACGCGGGTGCGCCCGCTTCGGCCGAGTGCGATGCGCGATGGTCACACCTCGGTCTCGACGCCCGGTGAGCGCCATGTCCCGCGTCGTGGCGATGCGCCGGACTGCCCGCCATCGGTCGGGGTGACACGGTCGTTTCCATCGACGAGGAAACGGCGCGCACTATCACCTAACAGTCAGTGTTCCTGTCCTTGACGCCGGCGATCGGTCGGAGCAGACTGCGCCCCGACGGGACCGTCGTTCGGGTAAGAGCTTCTGCACGATCACCTCCGTTGACTGTCGGCGCTCACGAGCGGATCGTCGCCGGTGATTCGCGCCTCGCCGTCCGGCGGGCGCGCACCCCGGCAGATCGGAGCACCACATGTCCTTCGCGCCACGCCGTGTGACTCGCCGCCTCCCGCTCGCGCTCCTGGCGGTCCCGGCCGGGCCGGTGCCTCACGCACCTTCGCCACGTGCGTGTCGCTGACCCATCCGAGCATCCACCCGGCAACGATCGACGACCCCGGGCTTCACCGCGCCGCAGGCGTGCAGCGCGCCGGCCTCGCTGTTCTCCGGAACGAGCACGATCCACTGGAACACCGGCCAGACGAGCACCTTCGTCCTCAACGCCGAGGCCTCCGAGGTCGACGGCCAGATCGTCCTGACGGCCATCGGCACCATCACCTCCGGCCTCTTCAGCGGCCGCCACCACCACGTCCCTCACGCCGCCAACGGCTACGCGTCAAGTTCACCGACAACGCTCGTCCCGGCGGCCAACTGGAGCCCCGGCGGCGCGCGAGCCTCACCGCCTGTGGCGGCCGTGATGCCCAGGAATCAGGTGGTGGCGCTGATGAGCTTCGGGATCTCGATCGATCAGCGACATTCCGCAATTCTTCTTAAAGATCAGTGACACTGTGCGTTGACGAATGCGAGTCGCGTGGCAGACTGCCGCGAGCGTGGCGCGGTCCCTCCGCGCCGACCTCAACCGAGGAGTCCTCATGAGCACCCTGTCACGGCGTCGCGGTGTCGTTCCCGCGTGCGTCACCCTGCTGTGCGCCTTCGGGCTGCTGCTGGCCGCCGGTTCCGCCCGTGCGGCTCCCGGCACCGACGGCGGCCTGACGGTCAGCGACACCACGCCCGCACCGGGCGAGACGATCACCGTCAGCTGGGACGTCACCTACACCGACCCGGCCTTCGCGCCCCAGCTCAACAGGCCCCACACCGTCCTGGGCCTCGGCACCAACGGCGGCGGCGGACCCTACGACGACCTCTCGCTCGTCGCTGGATCGTGCACCGGTGACATGACCGCCTGCGCGGTCAACCCCTTCACGCTGGGGGTCGCGAGCGAGGTCCCGCAGGTGACCGCGTTCGGCCAGAGGCGCGCGGGCAGCGTCCAGCTCGTGGTCTCGGCCGGCGCCACGATCGGCGAGACCATCAACATGAGCGGGTTCGCCAGCGCGTTCAACAACAACGGCAGTGGCGCCTCCTTGATCATCGGCAGCGTGCCGATCACGGTCACGGCCCCGCCCGCCGCCGACCTCGGCGTGTCGCTCAGCGCCAGGGCCGGCCCGCCGCTGCACGGCAAGGTCAACTACGACGCGGCGGTGACCAACAACGGGCCAGCCGCGGCGAGCTCGGCGACGCTCACCACGCAGCTGCCCTGGCAGGCGACCGGGATCAGCGCCGCCGGCTCCTGCACCTACGCCGGCACGACCCACCAGGTCACCTGCCCGGTCGGAGCGCTGGCCAACGGCGCCACGACCCACGTGACGTTCACCGCCCAATACGGGCTGCTCTCCTTCGGAGCGCTGACCGCCACCGCGACCCTGTCGGCCGTCACGCCGACCGACCCCAACCCGGCCAACGACAGCTCCAGCGCCACCTGCCACGCGCTGACCGGACCGCTCATCAGCTGCTGAGCCGCCAACGACCAGCGACGGCGCGACGCCATCACGCGCGCGCCGCTGAACCCATCAGCCCACCGAAGGAGAACCATGCACACCTCGATTCTGTCCCGCGCGACGACGACGCTCGGCGCCGTCCTGCTCCTCACGCTCGGAGCGCTGGTCTACGCGGCCGGCGCCCAGGCCGACCCCGGCACCGTCACCGGCCCCAACGGCTTGAGCGTGACCGTCGACGACACCACCCCCGCACCCGGCCAGGTCGTCACCTTCGACTTCTCCTACACCTTCAGCCAGAGCGACGGACCCGATGAGGACTCCTCCGAGTCCGTCTTCACCTTCGGCAGGAACATCGTCACCAGCGCTCCCGGGGTCAACCTCGGCGAGCTGGCGCTGCTGGGGACCTGCGGGGGCGACATCATTTTCTGCGTCTACAACACCACGAGCCCGCCGTTCGCCGAGTTCGTCGGCGTTGACACGGGCGTCGTGGTCGGTACGACGGTCACCGGCACCGCGAGCTTCACCGTCTCGGCCACCGCGAGCGACGGCGACGTGATCGGCGGCTACGGCGGGCACCACACCGATGGCGTCGGGCAGCTGAACAACGTGGCCACCAATTCACGGTTGGACCTGACCGTCACCGCCCCGCCACCGGCCAACGCCGATCTCGGCGTCGACCTGACCGCGTCTGCGCATGGGTTGTTGACCAGCCACATCAACTACGACGCGACGGTCACCAACAACGGCCCCGCCACCGCCACCGGCGTGACCATCACCACGCAGCTGCCCTCCGCGGCCACCGGGATCAGCTCCTCGACCTGCACCTACACCTCGAGCACCGACCAGGTCTCCTGCCCCATCAGCTCGATCGCCAAC
>NZ_KE384217.1:0-1122 GCF_000424625.1 Conexibacter woesei Iso977N | reverse complement strand
GAGAGAAGAGAACGCCATGCCCACCTCCATCTCATCCCGCGCGACGACGACGCTCGCCGCCATCCTGCTCCTCATGCTCGGAGCGCTGACCTACGCGACCGGCGCCCGGGCCGCCCCCGGGACGGTCACCGGGCCCAGCGGGTTGAGCGTGACCGTCGACGACACCACCCCCGCCCCCGGCCAGGTCGTTAACTTCGACTTCTCCTACACCTTCAGCCAGGGCGATGAGGGCTCCGACACCTCCTTCTTCACCTTCGGCTCGAACCTCAACACCAGCGCTCCCGGGGTCAACCTCGGCGAGCTGGCTCTGGGCTCCTGCGGGGGCGACATCACGTTCTGCGGCTACAACACCACGAGCCCGACGTACGGCGAGTTCAACGGCGTGGACACGGGCTTCGTGCCCGGTGCGACGATCACCGGCACCGCGAGCTTCACCGTCTCGGCCACCGCGAGCGACGGCGACGTGATCGGCGGCTATGGCGGGCACCGCACCAATGGTGAGAGTGTGAACAGCGTGGCCACGGATTCACGGTTGGACCTGACGGTCACCGCCCCGCCGCCGCCGGCCAACGCCGATCTCGGCGTCGACCTCAGCGCGACCGCGCACGGGCTGTTGACCAGCCACATCAACTACGACGCCGCCGTCACCAACAACGGCCCCGCCACCGCCACCGGCATCACGATCACCACCCAACTGCCCACGGCCGCGACCGGGATCACGTCGTCGACGTGCACGTACTCCTCCAGCACCGACCAGGTCTCCTGCCCCATCAGCTCGATCGCCAACAGCGCCACCACCCACGCCACCTTCAAGGCCTACTTCGGCCTGCTGACCATCGGCCTGCCCCTCCACGCCACCGCAACCCGCACCGCCAGCTCACCGACCGACCCCGTCGCCACCAACGACAGCGACACCGCCTACTGCTACGCCATCACCCCACTGCTCATCCACTGCTGACCCACCACACGCACAGAGGCCGCCGGCGACACCGCTCGCCGGCGGCCCCTCGCCGGCCAGGAGGGCGGAGCGCTCTGCAGGAGCGCCCTTTCGGACATGAACATTTAAAGTTCAGCGTTGCTGATCTTGACGCGTTCCTGATCTTGACGGCAACCGCGAGTCAC
>NZ_AUKG01000010.1 GCF_000424625.1 Conexibacter woesei Iso977N | reverse complement strand
CCCCACCCGCCGGCAGCGGCCTCGCCACCGCCCTCATCACCCTCCCCACCATCACCAACAACACCACCATCAACGTTCAGCTGAGGGGCGATCAAGTTGTAGCGGTCGCTCTGAGCCCGGACCGTGAGACGTTCGATCGGACGTTGCCGGGGCAAAGCAGTGCGGCGACGACGTTCAGGTTGACGAACATCTCCGGGCCGTCGCTCGCGGTGTCGGGCGCCACGCTCGCCTCGGGCGACGCGGCGGACTTTCACCTCGCGTCGAGCACCTGCTCCGCGACTTCCCTGGCAGTCGGCGCGTCGTGCAGCTTTCAAGCATCGTTCGTCCCTACTACGACCGGGACCAAGAACGCCAGCTTGGTCGTCACCGACAGCGGCCCCGGCAGCCCGCACACGATCGCACTGTCGGGTCGCGGCGTCGCGAACCAGGTGGCGGGCCAGGTCGTCGGGCGCAAGGTCGATGGGACGACGGCGCCGCTCGCCGGCGTGACGGTGGAGGTCAAGTCGTCCTCGACCACGGTCGCCACCGCGACGACCGGCGCGGATGGCAAATATGCGATCCCGCTCGACGACGGCAGCTACCAGGTCACGTTCACGCCGCCGGCCGACGGGCCGTACTCCTCGCTGACCCAGTCAGTCGACGTGCCGACGAGCAGCTCGCTCGACGTCGCCCTGACGCCCAAGGACGCGTTGCGGCTGAGCGGCACGGTCCGGTCGTCGCTCGGCGTGCCGGTCAGGGGGGTGCACGTCGTCGTCGACGACAACACGGCGGCCGCGCAGACCACCGGTCCGGACGGCGCCTACGCGGCCGCCGTCGCGCCCGGCGACCACCGCATCACGTTGTCGGGCGACACGGCCACCGGCGACTCCCTGCCGGATCGGTGGACGCTGCCGCTGAGCGCGATCACCGTCTCGGGCGACCGTCCCGCGCTCGATCTCACGCTCCCGCCGGTCTACACCCTGACGACGCGTGTCCTCACCGGCGACGGCGATCCGCTCCAGGGCGCCGACGTGACGAACCTCCAACTCCCGGTTGCCACAACCGAGCTCGCGCCCGGCATCACGATCGGCGCGTCGGCGACCATGCAGCCGAGCGCAGCGACGACCGACGCGAGGGGTCTGGCGCGCAACATGGTCTTCCGCAGCACAAGCGGTCACGGCACGGTCGCCGCCGGTGCCCACAACCCCGCCACGACCTTCGACATCCCGGCGGTCACGCGTGACACCACGGTGTCCGTCCGGGCCGACGGAAGCTCCTCGCCGATCGTGTCGTACCTGACCGGGACCGTGCGCTCCGCCCTGGGGCAAGCGCTCCCTGGCGTAAGGCTGACGTCGACGGGCACCGACACCGCGACCGTGACGACCGGCGCGGACGGCACCTTCCAGAGCGCGGTCGCGGCCGGAAGCCGGACGTTCGAGCTCGACGCCGACGGGATCCAGCAGGCCGGTCTGCCGAAGGACTGGCAGCTTCCGACCGGAGCGACGACGCTGCAGTCCGATCGAACGCTCGACTTCGCGCTCCCGGCGGTGCACACGCTGACGGTGCGCGTCCTCGACGGCAGCGATCAACCCGTCCCCGGTGCAGTCGTCACCGGCGCGGACGGCGGGGCGACCCTTGACCTCCCGGTCGCGCCCACGCAGATCGCCTCCGGGTTGACGACGACCGACGCGGCGCTGTCCCGGCCGGCCGCCGCGACGACGGCCGCGGACGGGACGGCGACGTTCCACGTCTTCGCCAACAGCACGAGCAGGGCACTCATCGTCACCGCCTCCGGGCACGCGCAGACGCCGTTCACGGTCCCGGCCGCCTCGGGTGACACCACGGTCACCGTCCACGTCGCGACCCCGCCGACCCGGACGGTGCGTGGTGTGGTGCGGTCGGCGTCGGGTGACCCGATCGCCGGAGTCCAGATCGCCATCGGCAGCCAATCCACCCGCAGCGACGCCGACGG
>NZ_AUKG01000009.1 GCF_000424625.1 Conexibacter woesei Iso977N | reverse complement strand
CCGCCGATGCCGAGCACGTGTTCCATGCGCGGCATCGTGACACGCCGCTGCGCACGGGCGCGTTCACACCAACTTGCCGATCTGGCAGGACGCCCTGGGCAAACGCTGACCATTGCGCAGCGTACGTGATCGGACAAAGGCCTATGGAAGTAGTCGATACGGGTTGACATCAATTGGTCAGCCCTGTTTTGTGGCCGCTGCGTTCGTAGGCGAACGCTCGATGTTTCATCTCGCGCGGCCCCACACCGCGTCTTCTTGAGCCCTGGAGGGGTCCTGTGCGCGCTGTTTGGTCGCGTCGTTCGCTGCTGGTCGTGTCGCTGCTTGCCGGCCTGATCGCCCTTGTCGTCACCGGCGCCGCGGCGCCGGCGTCCCCGCCCCGCGGCGCCCTGCGCAAGGCCGCGGTCCCGGCGAGGCGCTCGGGCGCCAAGGTCCTCCGAGAGCTGCCCTCGTTGCGGACCGCGACCGCGCGCACCTACCTGCTCGCCGACGGCACGCGTCGCACGAGCATCTGGTCGCACCCCGTCAACGTGCGCGACGGCTCCGGTGCCTGGAAGGCTGTCGACACGACGCTCCGCGCCGACGGATCCGAGTACCGCACGACCGCCGCGCCGACGACCGTCACGCTGCCCGACACGCTCGACCGGCCCGTGCACGTCGAGGACTCCGCCGGCCGCTCGGTGGACTTCGCGCTGCAGGGCGCAAGCGACGACGCGAGCGCGCAGGTCAGCGGCGACCGTGCGACCTACGACGGCGTCCGCTCCGGCGTCGACGCCTCCTACGCGACCGCCTCCAACGGCGTCAAGGAGACGCTCACGCTCGCCGACGCGACCGCGCCGTCGACCTACACCTTCAACTTGAATCCGAGCGCGGGCCTCACGCCGAAGCTGCGCGGCGACGGCTCGGTCGACCTCACCGACGACCACGGCACGACGCGCTTCACGATCCCCGCCCCGACCGTCCAGGAGCACGGCGCTGCGGCGCCCGTCGCCGCGCACGCCAGGTACGCCCTGTCGGCCGACGGCGGCACGCTGACGCTGACCGTCGACCGCGACTGGCTCTCCCACGCCGCGTTCCCCGTGGCAGTCGACCCGAGCCTGTGGACCCCGTGGTCGACCGACTGCACGATCTCCAACGGCTCGCTGGCCGACACGCCCGACTGCGACGACGTCCACCTGCGCGTCGGCTACGACGGCTCGCACGTCCAGCGCGCGCTCCTGCGCTTCCCGGACGTCGAGACCGCCAACATCCCGGTCAACGCGACGGTCCAATACGCGCAGCTGGGCCTGACGCTCGAGCAGATGTCCAACACGGCCGTGACCCCGCGCCTGGACGCCGCCCCGCTGAGCCACGCGTTCGACGGCGGCGCGACCTGGAACGCCTACGACGGCGTCAACTCCTGGCCGACGCCGGGCGGCGACACCGCGCCGGCCAACGGCCTGCCGCCGATCACCTCCAACCGCGTCGAGCAGGACTTCGTCGGTGGCGGCATCGGCTGGGACGTCACGGCGGTCGCCCAGAGCTGGGTCCGCACGCAGAACGTGCACGGGTCCACCGGCTCCAACGACAACGGCATCATGATCAAGGCCAACGACGAGACGCAGAACGCGCTCGAGACCATCGGCGGCCCTGAGGACTACGACGCCAACCACGACAGCCGCCCGTTGCTGGACATCGACTGGAGGGCGCGCCCCGGCAGCGAGCGCGACCAGTCCTACGAGTCGATCGGCATCGACGACCGCTCCGACCTGAGGGTCAACGTCACGACCGGCAACATGGCGGTCGAGGCCAACGACATCAACATCCCGGGCGTCAACGGCATGGACCTCAACGTGTCGCGCACCTACAACTCCGAGGACGTCAGCGACCAGCACATGCTGGGCTCGGCCTGGACGGAGAGCATCAACGGCGCGGCGCTGAAGATGGACTTCTCGTGGCTCAGCCACGGCCACACGCTGTACGCCAACGGCGGCGCGGTCTACCGCTTCGAGAACACCGACGCCAACATCGACTCGATCGGCGCGCCGAACCTCGCGACGCCCTCGGGCTTCGACGGCAGGATGGTCGAGAGCGCGTCGACCAACGGCGTGACCGTGACCTGGCCCGACGGGCGCGTCTGGACCTACGGCGACGACCTCGACGGCTACCACCAGGCGCTCACGCAGATCAAGGACGCCCACGGCAACACCATCACCCTGCACTACACCAACGAGGCCGACCCGACGACGCTGTCGTCGATCACCGACTCCTACGGGAACACGCTGACGGTCAACCACAACGCCGGCGGCGTGATCACCAGCATCACCGACGCGCAGGGCCGCAGCTGGAGGTACGGCCTGACCGGCACCTGGCACAACCTCGACTCCTACACCAACCCCGACGGCAAGATCACGAGGTACACGTACGACACCTCGCATCCGGCCGACATCTGGGACTGGATGAACAAGATCACCGACGCCCGCGGCCACGACATCCAGATCGGCTACAGCGGCGCGACCGGTGACTGGCAGCAGGTCACCTCGGTCACCCGCGTGGTCGACGGCGGCGCCAACGACGTCAAGTGGCAGTTCGACTACGCGCCGGCCGACGGCTTCGGCCACTCGTGCTCGGACACGACCAACGGCCGCACCGTCGAGACCGACCCGCGCGGCAAGCTCACGACCTACTGCTACAACGCCGATGGTCAGGTCGTCGAGACGTGGGACGCGCTGAGGCGCAGGCAGCAGCAGGCCTACAACGCGCAGGGCAACGTCACGAGCGCGATCAGCGCGGCGGGCGGCACCGGCAACCCGCTGGCCTTGTCCTACACCAACGACGCCAACCACAACCTCTACAGGGGCGACGAGCCCTCGGGCGCCTCGTTCGGCCTGACGTACTGCCAGAACGCGGGCGGGAGCAACGGCTGCGCCGACGGCGTCGCCGGCTCGATGGCCGAGCACAGCGTCTCGCAGGTCACCGACGAGCAGGGCACCAGGAGCGACTTCGACTACAACGCCACGGGTGACCTCACGCGGGTCATGGCCGACACCAGCCCGACGGTCGCGGGCCTCGCGTTGACCTACAACACCGACGGCACCCTCGCGACGTCGAGGGACGGCAACGGCAACACGACGACCTACAGCTACACGGGCCACAACCTCACGACGATCGCGCCCCCGGGCGGCGGCGTGCTGCTCGGCAACACCACGTTCACCTACTACCCCAACAACAAGGTCAGGACGGTCACCGACGGGCTCGGCACGACGGCGACCTTGGTCTACGACGGCGAGGACCGCGTCACGTCCGTGACGTACTCCAACGGCAAGTCGTACACCATCACCTACGACAACGACGGCAACCCGACGGCGCGCGTCGAGAGGAGCGGCGCGACGACGGTCAACACGACGTCCTACACCTACGACAACCTCAACCGCCGCACCGGTGAGACGTTCCCGGGGTCGCTGACGAACGGGTACGGCTACGACAAGATCGGCAACCTGACGTCGCTGACCGACCCGATGGGCACGACGACCTACGCCTACGACGACATCAACCGGCTGACCTCGATCCTGTCACCGAAGACCGGCACGGCGAACTGCTCGACCACGCCGGCCAGCTGCGACGCGATCGGCTACGGCTACACCGACCTCGGCGGGTCCTCGTCGGCCAACGGCGGCGCGGTGTCGCGCCAGACGGCCACGTTCCCGGGGGCGAACCTGACGGAGATCCTGCAGGCCGACGCCAACGGCGCCCCGACGAGCATCGCGGTCAAGAACCACGCCGGGACGGTGCTCCAGGGCTTCTCCTACACCTACCAGCAGTCGGGCGGCAGGGAACAGGCGCTGGTCTCGAAGGTCGTCCAGCAGCCGGGCACCTCGACGACGGCCTACAGGTACGACAACACCAACGCCCAGACGACCGGGGCGCTGACGAGCGCGATCACGACCAACAGCGGCGGCACGCAGACCGACAACTGGGGCTACACCTACGACAGGGCGGGCAACCGCGTGACGCGCAGGCACACGGTCAGCGGCACGACGACGACCACGACGTACGCCTACAACGCGGTCAACGAGCTGTGCTGGGCCTACACCGGGACGAGCGCGAACGCCTGCGGGACGCCCCCGAGCGGCGCGACGACCTACGCGTTCGACAGGGCGGGCAACCAGACGACCGGCAGCAACACCTACGACGCGCTCAGCCGAGTGACCGGCACCAGCGGCTCCGCGTCGTTGAGCTACCTGACGCCGGGCCAGCAGGAGCTCGTCGGCTACGGCAGCAACGCCTACCACAACGACCTCCTGGGCCTGACCCGTGAGATCGTCGGCGGAGCGACGACCGGCTACACCCGGCAGCCCGACGGCACCCCCGTCGCGCAGCGCAGCGCCACGACGAAGCAGTACCTCTTCGCCAACAACGTCGGCTCGATCACCGCGCTGGGCGACGACAACGCCAACAGCCTGACCCGCACCTACTCCTACGACCCGGACGGCAACCGCACGTCCACCGGCACCGGCACCGGCACGGGCGTCGTCACCGACCTCGGCTTCGACGGCGGCCAGCTGCTGCCCAACGGGACCTACCACTACGGCGCCCGCTTCTACGACCCGTCGATCGCCCGCTGGACCCAGCAGGATCCGCTGAGCCTGGTGGCCAGCCAGCAGAACGCCAACCGCTACGCCTTCGTCGGCGGGAACCCGGTCAACTACGTCGACCTTGCCGGCTACGCCTCGGACGTCGCCGAGTGCGGCGTCGGCGCGGCGACCGGCGCGGCGGGCGGGGCCGCCGAGGGCGGCTGGGTCGGCGCGGTCGGCGGCGCGGCGGAAGGCTGCATCACGTCGGTCGCCTGCAAGAAGGGCGGCGAGGCTGTCCACAGCGAGACGGCCGGCGCGCTCTGCTCGGTGGCCACCGGCTACAACGACGTGCGCAAGGTGGCCGAGAAGCCGGCCAAGAGGCTGATCGACTCGGCGCTCGACTCGGTCGGACTGTGAGAAGCTCCGTGGCGATGACCGATCATCACGGCCGACGCGACGGGGAGCGCTCCGCGTGAGCTGGATCGCGGGGCGCTACCTGATCCTCGGGGTCCTGCTCGTCGTCATGCTGGCGGTGCAGGCGTGGTCGGTCGTCGCGCTCGTCGTCGTCAGCCTGCTGATCAACGTCGCGCTCGACGCGTGGTTCCGGAGCCGGCGTGATACTGGCCACTGACTGGAGCGTGGTGGGGATCGGCCTCGGCGCGCTGTTGGCCGTCGTGGTCGCCGTCGTCAAGGCGCTCGTCGACCGCTACCGCGCCTGACGGGCTACGCGGGCTGCCACAGCTCGATCCGGTTGCCCTCCGGATCGGTGACCCAGCCGAAGCGGCCGACGCCGTCCATGTCCTGGACGTCGTCGGCCACGTCGGC
>NZ_AUKG01000004.1:300000-385802 GCF_000424625.1 Conexibacter woesei Iso977N | reverse complement strand
GTCAGCAGTGGATGAGCAGTGGGGTGATGGCGTAGCAGTAGGCGGTGTCGCTGTCGTTGGTGGCGGTCGGGTCGGTGGGTGAGCTGGCCGTCCGCGTGGCGGTGGCGTGGAGCGGCAGGCCGATGGTCAGGAGGCCGAAGTAGGCGCTGAAGGTGGCGTGGGTGGTGGTGCCGTTGGCGATCGAGCTGATGGGGCAGGAGACCTGGTCGGTGCTCGAGGTGTAGGTGCAGGTCGAGGAGCTGATCCCGGTGGCCGCGGACGGGAGTTGGGTGGTGATGGTCACGCCGGTGGCGGTGGCGGGGCCGTTGTTGGTGATCGCCGCGTCGTAGTTGATGTGGCTGGTCAGCAGCCCGTGCGCGGTCGCGCTGAGGTCGACGCCGAGATCGGCGTCCGGCGGCGGCGGCGGGGCGGCGACGGTCAGATCCAACCGCGAGCTCGTCGCCGTTGTGGCGTGGTTCGTGTTGTCTCCGCTCTGGAACCCGCCGTAGGCCCCGATCACGTCGCCGTCGGTCGCGGTGGGCGAGACGGTGAAGCTCGCGGCGCCGGAGACCGGGTTGCCTGGCGGGTACGTCGGCACGACGCCCGTGAACTCGTAGTGCGTGCGCGCGGGGTCGTAGCTGCAACTCGTGATCAGGCTCGCGCAGGACACCAGCGCGAGCTCGTCGAGGTGGGACGGGGGATTGCTGTTATTGATGTTCGTGCCCATGACGAACTCGTAGTTCCCGCCGTAGTTGTCGATCGCATCCGCGTCCGCGTCGGAGAGGAAGTAGTAGTAGCTGAAGGTGACCGTCTGCCCGGGCACGGGCGTGGTGTCATCGACGGTCACGCGCAGGTCATTCGGGCCGGTGACGGTCCCGGGGTCGGCCTGGGCGCCGGCCGCGTAGGCCAGTGCTCCGAGCATGAGGAGCAGGACGGCGCCGAGCGTCGTCGTTCGGCGAGACAGGGCGACGCTGTGCATGGCCTTCTCCTTCGAGCAGCTGATGGGTTCAGCGGCGTGCGCGCGATGCCGTCCGCGCCGTCGCTGTCGATGGACGCGCTGGGAACCGGCCGAGCCCCTCGCCACCGTGGTGGTTCGGGACCTCGGTGGCGGAAGTCTGTCGCGACTCGTGGCTTCCGTCAAGATCAGGATTGCTGATCTTTAAATGATAATGCGCGACGTTGCATCGCTCCGCCCCCGGGCCGATCCGCGCTCCAGCACGGCCGCGCCCGGGAGCGCAGGCCCGGCCGTCACGCAGCAGCGAGGGGCCGCCGGCGAGCGATGTCGCCGGCGGCCTCCCTGCGTGTGCTGGTGTCGGTCAGCAGCCGATGAGCAGCGAGGTGATCGCGATGCAGTTGGTGCCGTTGCTGTCGTTGGCGGGGTTGGGGTCGGTCGGCGAGCTGGCCGTCCGCGTCGCGGTCGCGTGCAGGGGCAGCCCGACGGTCAGCAGCCCGAAGTAGGCCCTGAACGTGATGCTGGTCGTGGCGCCGTTGGCGATCGAGCTGATCGGGCAGGAGACCTGGTCGGTGCTCGAGGAGTACGTGCACGTCGTCGAGGCGATCGAGGTCGCTGCCCAGGGCAGCTGCGTCGTGATCGTCACGCCGCTGGCCGCGGCAGGGCCGTTGTTGGTGACCGCGAGGTGGTAGTTGACGTGGCTGACGAGCAGGCCCGCCGCGGTCGCCCTGAGGTCGACGCCGAGGTCGGCGTTGGCCGGCGGGGGCGGGGCGGTGACGGTCAGGTTCAACCGTGGGCTGGCTTCCGTGCTGGCAACGATGTCGCCGTCGTCTGACTGGAACCCGCCGTAGAGCCCGATCACGTCGCCGGGGGTCGCGGTGGCCGAGACGGTGAAGCTCGCGGTGCCGGTGACCGTGTCACCGTATGCGACGGTCGGGACGAAGCCGTCGAACTCGAACCGCGTGCGTCCGGGGACGTAGCTGCAACTCGTGAACTGGCTCGCGCAGGACTGCAGCCCAAGCTCTGCGAGGTTGGACGGGGGGTTGCCGGTGTTGAGGCCCGTGCCCATGACGAACTCGGAGGTCCCGTCGTCCGCGTCGAAGGCGGACGACAGGGTGTAGGAGAAGCTGAAGGTGACCGTCTGCCCAGGCGCCGGCGTGGTGTCGTCGACGGTGACGCTCAGCCCGCGGGGGCCCGTGACGGTCCCGGGGTCGGCCTGGGCGTCGGCCGCGTGGACCAGCGCTCCGAGCATCAAGAGCAGGACGGCGCCGAACGTCGTCGTCCGGCGAGACAGGGCGAAGCTGTGCATGACTTCTCCTTCGAGCAGCTGATGGGCTCAGCGGCGTGCGCGCGATGCGGTCCACGCCGTCGCCGTGGTAGGACGCGTGCGGGTCGCCGGCGAGCTGCCGGTATATGGGTCGCCGTGGCTTGCGCGACCGGTGCGTGGCGGCCGGGAGCCGCTCGGGCACGTCACCACCTTCGGTTCTGTGGCGCAGGGCCCTCGGTGGTGCAATTCTGGGCCGCTGTGAGGCTGCCGTCAAGATCAGCATGTCTGATCTCTGCGTGATCATGCGCAGGCCCTGCTCATCGATGGAGACGACCGTCCCACCACAGCAAATCCGGCGCATCGCCACGGCGCGGGCCATGAGCGCCCACCGGGCGTCCAGACGGCGGCGGCACCGCCACACATCGCACCTCACCCCGGCTGGGCGCGCCCGCGTTCTCCTCGGGTCCGGCGACCGCTGGTCCACCTTCCCGGTCGATCGGCTGGGCGCCTCTCCCGGCGACTCGGGGTGCCTGGGAGCGAGCCGGGTGTCGTGGGTCCGCCGCCGCGACCACCTGGGCGGTCGCGGCGGCGGGAGAGGCGACTCAGCAGCTGATGAGCGGCCCGGTCAGCGCGTGGCAGGTGGCGCTGGAGCTGTCGTTGGCGGCGTTGGAGTCGGTCGGCGTGACGGCCGACAGGGTTGAGGTGGCGGTCAGCGCTCCGATGGAGAGCAGCCCGTACTGGACGGTGAACGTCACGTGGGTCGTGGTGCCGTTGGCCACGGCCCCGACCGGGCAGGAGACCTGATCGGTCGCGCTCGTGTAGGTGCATGAGCCGGCGGCGCTGATCCCGGTCGCCTGCCACGGCAGCTGCGTGGTGAGCGTGGCCGCGGTCGCCGGGTCGGGCCCGTTGTTGGTCACCGCCGCGTCGTAGTCGACCCTGCCGTGCAGCGGCGGGCCGGGCGTGGCGCTGAGCGACACGCCGAGGTCGGCGGCGGGGGCCGTGACCGTGATCGGCAGGGGGACGAAGATCACGCTGGTGCCGGAGCCGTCGGCGTTCAACGCGGTGGACACCGCGTTCAAGTTGATGGTCTCGCCGAGCGTCGCGCCGGCCGAGACCACGAACTGGGCGGTGCCCGAGCGCGTCTGGTCAAACGCGGTCACCCTCGGGACCTCGCCGCGGAAGAACGTGTTCGCGGTGGGGTTGACCGTGCAGCTGCTTAGGTCACCGGTGCACGAGCCCGTGACGAACGAGAGGTCGCCGTAGGGCCCGCCGCTGAAGCGCTTGTCGAGACCCAGGTAGTTGTGGGCCTTGCCGATCTGGCCCGCGAAGTCCGAGCCCGTGTAGGTGACGTCCCAGCTGACGGTGATCGTCTCGCCCGGGGTGGGTGTGGTGTCGCTGACCGTCAGGAGGCCGTTGGTGCCGGGATCCGCGCGGGCGGAGCCGGCGGCCAGCAGCAGGCCGAAGGCGCACAGCAGGGCGACGCACGCGGAGACGACACCGCGACGCCGTGACAGGGTGCTCATGAGGACTCCTCGGTTGAGGTTGGCGCGGGGGATCGCGCCATGCTCGCGGAAGTCTGCCACGCGTATCGCATTCGTCAACGCACAGTGTCACTGATCTTTAAGAATCATGGCGGCATGTCGCTGAACGATCGAGATCCCGAAGCTCATCAGCGCCAGCACCTGATTCCCGGGCATCACGGGCGCCGCGGGCGGCGAGGGCCCGCGGGGCGCCGGAGGTTCAGCGGCTCGCCCGACAAGAGACCTCCGTGAACCTGGCGCGTCGTCGCTCGTCGTGCCGGAGCCGCGCTTTCCGAAGGCGGCGAGACACGCGGACCTCCGGGGTGGCGGCGTGCCAACAACCGTCGCCGGTGGATTGGCTTCGGCCTATGTTGCTCTCACGCATCGTTGAGTGTTGCTGAGTCATATGCAGTTGCAATCGGCTTGAAGGCTGGAGCGCTGTTCCACAACCTGAGCCGGCCGTCGCGTCATCGACTCCGCGCGGAAAGACGCCGGCGGGCACGCTCACTGAGCGCGGGGGTTCCGCGTGGCGCGGTGCAGTGCCTTGTCGAGGTTGAGGCGGCCGCCGCTGACGGTCTTGCCGGCCAGGCCGGGCTTGCGGTCGACGGAGTCGAGCAGGAGGTTGCGCAGGCGCGCCAGCGAGGGGTGGGCGGCGGCGCGCAGCATCGCCGCGGCGCCGCTGACGAACGCCGCGGCCTGTGAGGTCCCGGACATGTCGCGGTAGATGCCGGTGGGCCAGGTCGAGGCGATGCCGACGCCGGGGGCGGCGAGGTCGACGCTTCCGGCCCCGAAGTTGGCGGTGGGCGCCATGTGGTCCTGGTCGTCGGTGGACGTGACGGAGAGGATCGACTGGTCCGGGAAGCTCGCGGGGTAGGCGGGCAACGTGTCGTCGTCGGTGCCGGCGTTTCCGGCCGAGGTGACGATCAGGGCGCCCTGGCTCTGGGCGTAGGCGACGGCGCGGCGCATGATGTCGGTCGGGTCCGGTCCGGCGAAGCTCGCGTTGATGACCTTGGCGCCTTTGCCGATGGCGTACACGATGCCGGCCGCCGCGTCGCCGAGCCGGCCGGTGGCCTGCGCGTCCAGGAACCGCACCGAGACGATCTGCGCCTTCCAGCACACGCCGGCGACGCCGTGGCGGTTGTCGCCCCGCGCGGCGATGATCCCGGCGACGTGGGTTCCGTGGCCGTTGTGGTCGGCGCCGGAGCCGGAGCCGCGCAGGACGTCGGCGCCGTAGACGTCGTCGACGTAGCCGTCGTGGTCGTCGTCGATGCCGTTGGCGGGGATCTCACCCGGGTTGCGCCAGAGGTTGGGCCGCAGGTCGCGGTGGCCGAGGGCGACGCCGGTGTCGAGCACCGCGACCTTCGCGCAGGTCGTGTCGCGCGACCATGCCTGGGGCGCGTCGATGTCGTGGTCGCGCGGCTGGCTCATGCCGTGCTGGCGCGGGAAGCCGCGGTCGTTGGGGACGCGGGCGATGCCGGCGATCGGCGGTCCGAGCGGCCCGTCGGGCGCGTGCACGACGGTGTCGACCACGGCGAACGCGACGTCCGCGTCCGCTCTCAGCGTGGCGAGCGCCGCGGCGCGCCGGGCCGACGCCACGCTGAGCTGCAGCGCATCGAGGGGCGCGATCGGCCGCACCAGCCGCGTGCCGCTCTCCTGGACGATCCGCGTGTCCGTCGCGGCGCTGACCGGCCCGCGCAGCCCGACGACGAGCCGCTCGGCGTGGGTCTCGGTGGCGGTCTCGGCGAGCACGAGCACGGTCGTGCACAGCGCCGCCAGGATCGGGGCTGCGCGGGTCACGCGACAGGCGGTTCCGACGCCGGCGGGAACGCGGGGACTCCTCTACGGCGTTTCATGAAGCAGTGCTGTCCGATCAGAGATCTCAAGTCAAGATGTGAATCTGGGCCGTTGCGTGCGGACGGCGCCGAGTCGTCTCAGTGCGTCGGCCCGGGGAAGGGCTGCCGGTGACCGATGTCGCCGGCAGCCCTCCTGGGCGTGGGGTGGGCGCTATCGCGCCCGGCCTGCTGGTCTCAGCAGTGGATGAGCAGCGGGGTGATCGCGTCGCAGTCGGCGCTGTCGCTGTCGTTGGTGGCGTTGTTGTCGGTGGGTGAGCTGGCGGTGCGGGTTGCGGTGGTGTGCAGGGGCAGTCCGATGGTCAGCAGCCCGAAGTAGGCCCTGAACGTGGCGTGGGTGGTGGCGCCGTTGGCGATCGAGCCGATCGGGCACGAGACCTGGTCGGTGCTCGAGGTGTAGGTGCAGGTCGAGGAGCTGATCCCCGTGGCCGCGGACGGGAGTTGGGTGGTGATCGTCGCGCTGCTGGCCGTGGCGGGGCCGTTGTTGGTGACCGCCGCGTCGTAGTTGATGTGGCTGGTCAGCAGCCCCCTTGCGGTCGCGGTCAGGTCGACGCCGAGGTCGGCCGCCGGCGGCGCGGTGACCGTCAGGTCCAACCGCGAGTCCGTCGCCGTATCGTGGTTGAAGAAGCTGCGGTCCGCAAACCCGCCAAAGGCCCCGATCACGTCGCCGAGGGTCGCGGTGGCCGAGACGGTGAAGCTCGCGGTGCCGGTGATCGTCGTGCCGGTCGTGGTCGTCGTCGGGACGGCGCCCTCGAACTCGGAGAAGGTACGCGCGAGGTCATAGCTGCAGCTCGTGATCTGGCCCCCGCAGGTCCCCAGCGCGAGTTCGTCGAGGTGGGACGGGGGATCGACGGTGGTGAGGCTCGTGCCCATATGGAACGCGAAGGTCGCGCCGGGTAGCCTGGCGATTTGCGTGTCGAGGCTGGTGGTGGTGTAGGAGAAGTCGAAGTTGACGACCTGCCCGGGCGCGGGGGTGGTGTCGTCGACGGTCAGGCTCAGGTTGTTGGGGCCGGTGACCGTCCCGGGGTCGGCCTGGGCGCCGGCCGCGTAGACCAGCGCTCCGAGCGTGAGGAGCAGGACGGCGCACAGCGTCGTCGTCGCGCGGGACAGGATCGAGGTGTGCATGGTTCTCCTTCGGTGGGCTGGAGGGGGTCAGTGGCGCGCGCGATCGCGCCCGCGCCGCTGCTGTCGTTGGACGCGTCGGGAGCCGGCCAGGGCGCGTCGCCACCTGTCGTGGTTCACGGCCTTGGACGGGCGCAAGTCTGCTCCTGCGTGTGGTTTCCGTCAAGAACAGAATCACTGATCGTTGGGCAATCATGCGCATCTTGTCCTCATCGATGGAGACGGCCGCGGTACCCACAGCTCACGAGGCGAATCCGGCGCATCGCCACGGCACGGGACACGCGCGCCCACCGGGCGCCCAGACGGCGCCGTCGGCACCACGCGTCGCTCCCCGCCCTGCATGGCGCACCCGCGCTCTCCACGGATCCGGTGCACGTGCGGGCTCGGGCGCGACGGTCTCCATCGGTGACGAGCGTTCGGGCAAGTCTGCTGACAAGTATGTGATCGTGCGCGCTTCCGGAGTTGACAGGCGTCTGCCGGAAGCCCACACTCCGCGCCGGACCCCACCCAGTTCCACTGAAGGAGCGGACACGATGAACCGTTCATTCCGGCGTTCCGCAGCGCTCGTCGGCGCCTGCGCAACTGCGGTCCTGCTGCCGGCGGTGCTCGGCGCCTCGGCGCAGGCAGCCAGCCTCGCGGTCTGCACCGGAGCCGACACGGGGCACTACTCGCCCGCGATGACCCTGACCAGCCAGACCGGGACGGTGACCTACACCGACACGTTCAGCTGCACGTCCAACGACCCCGGTGCGGCCACGGTGTCGACGGGCGGCACGTTCACGGGGTCCTACAGCTGCACCGCGCAGCAGGCGCCGGCCGGCAGCACCGGGACGGCCACGTTCACGTGGGCCGACAGCACCACGAGCACCTTCAGCTACACCGACGTCAACGGCGCCCTGCTGGTCGGCGGCTCCTACGTCGACACCTTGACGGGCACGATGACCAGCGGGAAGTTCGCCGGCGCCACCGTCACGGAGGTGATCGCCGATCCAACGCTGACGGTGCTGCAGTGCCTGACTACCGGAGTCTCCGACCTCACGGGCGTCGCGACCCTGACGGTCACCGGCACCTAGGGCGACGCGTCAGATCGCGCGCCTGGGCAAGCTCTACGATCGCGATCGAGCTCGAGAGCCGCGACCGCAGCACTGTTGAGCCGAAGGTCGCCGGCCCAGAAAGTCGAGGGAGCAAGTCGTACGACTCGCTCAGCCAGCCGTCGGCGCTCCAGGCGAAGCAGCGACTCGATCTTCGACGCCGACCTCGTCGACGCGAGCCGCTCGGGCTTCATCTCCGACGGCGGCAAGGCCTGGGACCGGGTCAGACCACCGCCGAGGTGAACGACTGCGTCCCGCACATGGCCTATGCCCTGCACCACCGCTACCGGCCGGGCGGCGAGATCCGTGAGGGCTTCGAGCCGCACTGCCGCGGCACGTTCGCCTGAGCGGCAGGACCCGCTCGCCGCGTAGGCCACCGACCACGACGGCCATCAGCAGTCAGACGTCGTGCCGTTCAACCGCGACGGCTACCTCTCTACGACAGGATCGTCAAGTTGCCGGTGCGCGTAGAGCAGTTGTAGGAGTCGGCCATTCCCTATTGGATCAGTGGGGAATATGCTTGGCCGTGGGTCAGACGGACGGTCGGCGGTTCCCGATCCTCCGGGCCGGCATCCCGATGCGCCGGCGCTGGCGCGTGGCTGAGCTGCTGCGCGCGGAATTGGGATGCCCGGCGACGGCGAGCGCGTCGTGATCGCCCACTCGCTCGGCCGCCTGCTGTGGCTTCGCCACGCCGAGCGGGCGGTCGCCGGTCGGACGCGGCGCCCCGACTTCAGGTGTCGTCGCGCGGCTGCGAGACGTACCGCCGTGGGGTCGCCGGTCCTGCGCCGCCTCGGACGGTCTCGCGGCGCATGCCGTGCAGGCCTGAGCTGCCGCGCTGCGCGGTGGTGTCCGGGAGCTTCTCGGGCACCCACGCGGCATCCGCGAGCCACTCGAGGATCGCGGCGGACCGCCCGCCCTCGGCCATGATCGCGGCGTGCTCGATGGTCCTGCGACCGGATCCCTCAGGACGTGAGAGGCGCGCCACCACGGCCCGGATCTCCTCGTCGGAGGTCTGCGTGCCGGTCATCGGCGCGACGTCGGTGGGGAGAGGCGAGAGCGGCACGCCGGACAGCAGCTGCGGGTCATGGGTGACCCTTTCGTCGGGAGACGTCAGTGTAACCCGCCGGTCGCGGTCTGCCGCCGTTCGCCCGCGGCCGTCGCGGGCCGGGGCGTCACCAGCCTCGAGGCCGGCTTCACAGGATGCGCCGCCGGACTGCCGCGCGTGGACGAGGCGCCGAGGACCGCGCCGATCTGCCGGGTAGTGCTGCTCACGCCCGACGCAAGCCGCCCTCCTGCGGGCGGACCGCCTGGATGGCGGCGCCGGTCGAAGCCGGCCCCGCCAGCGCGAACAGTCCCGGCCCGGCCATCGTCACCACGGCTCGGAAGCGTGGCGGGCCGCGACACGTAGGTGAAGGCGATCCACGCCTGACCATCGGGCGACCGCATGCGCGCAGTAGTTCTTAACCATTGCAATTGCTGTGCAATCGGCAAACGCCGTTCGTCCGAAGCTCGCCATCGTCACCGACCCGGAAACGGCGCATATGCATTCGCCCAGGACGGCGCGGATCGCAGGGCCCGGCGGTGTGGCGCCCGCCGCCCGGTGCCAGAGCCGAACCTGGCACATCGCCGCGATCGTCGCCGTTCGGGACCCTCCCGCAAGCCAGGTGCAGTCAGACACTCAACAATCAGAATGCAATTCCTTCGCCCCGGTTGAGGGGCCGCCTGTGCGCGCCATACTCAGCGCACCCGAATCTCTACCGGTGGTCGTCTCGGTTGTCCTCGCTCACGACCGGCGGCCTCTCGCGTCGAACAGCGGCACGACCACCACGGGGAGTTCGAAGGGCGATCGCCGAGATGGCCGTCCCCGACGTCCCGCCACCCATTGGCTGGCAACACGTCCACCGAGGCACCGGCCTCGGCGCGACACACCGACCTTGGAGGTCTGTGATGCGCACGTTGAAGATCCTGTCCACGCTCGCGGTCGCGCTGGCGGCCGCCGCGCTCGCCGTCGCGGCGCCCGCGGGCGCCGCGACCACCGTCACCTGCCTCACCGGCACCGACCACGTCGCGTTCTCACCGGCGCTGACCAACACCACCACGTTGACGTCGATCACGACATCGCAGGCCTACGGCAGCGCGCTGCTGCAATGCGTCTCTGACGACCCGACGGTCACCACCGGGACCTCGGGCGTCTCGTTCGCCGCGCCGGTGAGCTGCACGACGCTCAGCTCGGGTCCCGGCGGCAGCCAGGTCATCACCTGGAACAACGGGCAGACCAGCACGTTCACCTACACACTGACGATCACCACGGTCGCGGGCGTGAACGTCGCGACCGCGACCGGCTCGATCACCGCCGGGGAGTTCGCGGGCAGCACCGCGGAACGGGTCACGGCCGAGGCGCCGCCGAACCCGCTCAGCTGCCTCCTCGGGTCCGGGGTGTCGAGCCTCAGCGGGACGATCACGCTGACGGTGGTCTAGAGCATCAGCCCGCCGACGAACGTCGCCATCCAGGCGGCCGAGCCTGCCCTCGCCGATGGCCGTCTCGACGCAGCGGTGAACACCCTCATCCTGCCGTCGATTGGGTACACGTTGCTGGCGGCCGGCCAGACCGGCACGATCGGGTCGCGACGCCGGTGCTCTGCGCGCGGCGTTGCGACCCGATCGTCGGTGCTGTCAGAGGATGGTCAGGGTGAAGAGGCCGGTCAGCGAGGTCACCCCCGTGCTCGTGGCGCAGGCCAACGGGTCCAGCGCCGGTACGGTGACGAGGCCGATCGCCGACCTCCCGGTGAACTCGCCGGCGGTGATCGTGCCGGTCTCCTGGGTCTGGTCGGTGCCGTTGACGGTGGTCGCGGTGTAGGTGAAGGAGAACGTGCTGGTCTGGCCGTTGCTCCAGTGGATGGTCGACGTGGACGAGCCGTTGGCGAGCACGCTCTGACAGTTGAACGGCGCGTTGATGGTCGTGCTCGCCGACCCGCTGGTGATCGTCGGATCGGCGAGCGACAGGCACGTCGAGAGCGTGCGGGTGGCGGTGAACGTCGTGGTCTGGGTGGTGTTGGTCAGGCCGGGCGCGAAGGTCTCGTTCTGTTGGCCGGTGCACAGCGTCGTGGCGCCGGCAGGTGCCGCGGCGGCGGCGCTGCAGGCCAGCGCGCCGAGCATGGCGGCGACACAGCCGGCAGCGCGGAGTCGGTGGCGCGACCCGCCCAGCCGGGACTGGCTCAGGCCGTGGAACAGCGCTCTTGCGGAATGCATGGCAACCTCGATGAGCTTGGACCGCGCCGGAGATGACCGCCGCGAGTTGTGATGGGTGTCGGTCTAGGCGAGGACCGAAGCGGTCTCGCCCGCGGCGAGCCCGAGCGTGGGCGCCAAGTCGCGGACGCCGTCGCGGATCAAGCAGCTGTGTCTCGCATCAAACCTCCTCGCGTGCGCAGCGCCTCAACTCACGTCACGTCACGTCACGGTGATGGTGGACACGCCTGACGAGCTCCTCAGCCCGGAGCCGAGGCAGTCCAGCAGCGACGGCGCGACCTCGGTGCCGATGTCGGTGACGGGCTCGCCCGTGAACTTGCCGGCGGTGATGGTGCCCGAGTCGGTGAAGACGAGCTGCCCGCCGACGTTGGTGGTCACCGAGGTTGTGACCGAGAAGGTGCTGGTGGTGGCGTCCGCCCACACGATCGTCAGGTCGAAGCCGGGGTCGTTGGCGTGCAGGTCGAGGCAGCTGAGGCTGTACGTGAAGATGTCGGAGATGTGGCCGGTCGCCGCGCCGGGATCGCTGGAGGTGCACGTCAACGCGCGCTCGTTGTCGACGGCGACCGTCCTGGCCGTGAGCGTCAGCCCTGGGCTGTAGTTGGTCTGCTGGGTGCCGGTGCACACGGCCAGGCCGGTGGCCTGCGCCGGCGTGCTCGCCAGCGCCGGGATCAGGATCGCCAGGACGCAGCTGCCGGCGACGATCAACGGCTTGCGAGACGTACGGAGCATGCTCATGTCCTTCCGGGTACGGAGTCGGACATCTCGTGCACGAAATCCCGTAGATCAGGATTCTTGAGCGATCAGGATGTCAGGAGCGCGGATTGTGCTCCTCGACGCGCCCGGATGCAAGAGCGCGCGGCCGCCACGTTCGCCAGCTCGTGCGCGCGTCGCCTGCGACGTGCGTCGGCGTCTCGACGCCGCTCGCGGTGGCGTGGGCGCGTCGTTGTTGGTGTGTTGGGATCCGGCACGCCGGAGGCGGCCCCGACTTCCGCCGACGCCAAAGGCCGGCTCTGCGTCGTGCGCGCCCATCGCGAAGGTGGTCGTCGCGGAGCGCGGCGTCGTCGACCGCTATCGACCGGCGTCGGCCGGGCGCAGCAGGTCCGTCGTCGCCGGGTCGAGGAGAGCGCGGGTGCGCCGGGCAGGGCGGGGGTGCGCGGCGGCGACGGCGACGTCGCAAAGCCCGGTGGGCGCGTAGGTCCCGTGCCGTGGCGATGCGCCGAATTCGCGTCGTGGGTTGTGGCACGCGGTCGTCTCCACCGATGGGACAACGACGCATCATCGCTTAACGATCAGTGATTCTGCTCCTGACGACGTCGCCATAGCCGCAGACGATCCGATTCAGGCGATCGGTGGACTTGGGGGAGAACTCGATCTCGATCGCCGTCTTCGTGCCGTCGGGCGTGATCAGCACTGCGTCGGGCCACCGCCGGCTCGCGCGCCCGTGCCCGTCGAGTACCGCGACTGAAACGGGCGTGCGGGCACCTAAGAGCCCGAAGGCCCGGCGCGCGTTTCCATAGCGTTTCCATCGTTGACTGGAACGCCGATCCGGCGCCTGCCCCGCAAACGCGGAAACCCCCGCCGAAGCGGGGGTTTCCGTGAAGTGGAGCCAGGGGGGCTCGAACCCCCGACCTCCTGCATGCCATGCAGGCGCTCTCCCAGCTGAGCTATGGCCCCTGGGACCGGAAATGCTACACGGCGGGCGCGGGGTGTGTCAGGTGGGGCGGCGGCCCGCCGGCCGACGCCTCAACGGCGCCGCGGCAGGAACTCCGGGACCGTGAGGTCCCCGCCGGCGCCCGCGGCCGGCGACGCCCCGGAGCGCCGCGCCGTCGGGGCGGTCGACGGGTTCGACGTCCCGGGCGGCGAGTGCTGGTCCAGGTCCGCGGTCAGGCGCGCGTGCGCGAGCTTGACGTCGTTGAGCAGCCGCTCGGCGTTGCGGCGCAGGGAGTCGCTCAGCTCGCTCAAGTTGTCCGACAACTCGGTGCCGTCGGTCAGGACGCCGCGTGCCGCGGCCTGGGCCTCGGAGACGATCGCGCGCGCGTCGTCGCGGGCGGCCTGGCGCGCCTCCTTAGCGTACTCCTCGGTCTCGAGGCGCATCCGCGCGGCCTCGGCCTCGGCGTCGGAGCGGGCGCGCGCGGCCTCGTCGTGGACGCCCTGGACGTCCAGGCGCGCCTGGGTGATCAGCGCCTCGGCGTCGCGGCGGGCCTGCGCGACGACGTCGCGCGCCTCGGCCTCGGCGGCCTCGACGCGCAGGGCGGCGGCGCGGTCGGCCTCGGCGATCCGGGCCCGGACCTTCTCCTCGGTCTTCAGCCGCAGGTCCTCGGCGGCGCGCTCGGCGGCCTCGACGATCGCCGCCACCTTGGCGGAGGCGACGCTGATCGAGCTGAGGCCGTCGGACCGATCTGACATGCGCGAAAGCGTAGGCGCCGCAAGGCCTCGCGCACGCAAGAACGCCGTCAGGAAGAGGCGGTGACCTCGACGCGCACCGAGCGGCGCTCGACGTCCTCGGGCCAGACGTCGTGGCCCTCGAGGTCGCGCAGGTTGCGCAGCGCCTCGTCGAGCGTGTGCTCCAGTTCCTCCTCGGCGACCTCGGCCGCGGGCCGGCCCGGCTCGCGCCAGACCAAGGAGTGGATGAACTCGTGGTCGTGGGTCTCGCCCACGGCGACCCGGACCTCGAACCACAGCGGCTGCCAGCCGCGCTCGGCGAGGCGGCGGGATCCGGGGTTGCGCTCCAGCCCCTCGGTCACCTCGGTGGGCGAGGCGTCGCGGAGCAGCGCATCGACGTGTACGGCGGCCATGGGCGGCCGCGGAGAATACGCGCTACGCGCCGACCGGCAAGGCGATCTACCCCGGTAGTCGGCATTCCGGCCGCTCGCTGTAGCCTCCAATCCGTGGCCGAACATCGCTACGACCCGCATGAGATCGAGCCCCGCTGGCAGCGGGTCTGGGCTGACGAGCGCACGTGGGAGGTGTCGAACGACGACGCTCTCGACCACGACGCCAAGTCCTATGTCTTGGAGATGCTCCCATACCCCTCGGGGGAGCCGCACATCGGCCACCTCAAGGTGTACTCCGTGGGCGACGCGGTCGCGCACTTCCACCGCCGCACCGGCAAGAGGGTGCTGCACCCGATGGGCTACGACGCGTTCGGCCTGCCGGCCGAGAACCACGCGATCCGGACCGGGCAGCACCCGCGCATCTCGACCGACGCGGCGATCAGGTCGTTCCAGAGGCAGTTCCGCGAGTGGGGCATCTCGATCGACTGGTCGCGCGAGCTGGCGACCCACGACCCGTCCTACTACAAGTGGACGCAGTGGATCTTCCTGCAGATGTTCGAGCGCGGGCTGGCCTACCGCAAGGACGCGGCGGTCAAGTGGTGCCCGAACGACGCGACGGTGCTGGCCAACGAGCAGGTCATCGACGGGCGCTGCGAGCGCTGCGGGCACGAGGTCGAGGTCAAGCAGCTGGAGCAGTGGTTCTTCCGGATCACCGACTACGCCGACGAGCTGGTCGACAACCTGGCGAACATCCAGTGGCCCGAGCACGTCAAGACGATGCAGCGCAACTGGATCGGGCGCTCGCAGGGCGCCGAGGTCACGTTCCGGTGTGACGAGCTGGCGATCGACTACCCCGTCTTCACGACGCGGCCGGACACCCTGTTCGGCGCGACGTTCTTCGTGATGGCGCCCGAGCATCCCGACATCGAGCGGCTGATCGCGGGGACGGGGCGCGAGGACGAGGTCCGCGCGTACGTCAACCACGCGGCGAGCGAGTCGCTGGAGGACCGGGGGAACGCGGAGAAGCCCAAGACCGGTGTGTTCCTGGGGCGCCACGTGATCAACCCGGTCAACGGCGAGGCGCTGCCGATGTACGTGGCCGACTACGTGCTGATGGAGTACGGCACGGGCGCGATCATGGCGGTGCCGGGGCACGACGAGCGCGACTACGCGTTCGCGCGCGCCTACGACCTTCCGATTCGCCGAGTGGTCGCGGATCCTGAGGGGTCGGACGAGCTGCCGTTCACCGGTCGCGGGCCGCTGGTCAACTCGCACCCGGAGTTCGACGGGCTCTACAAGGAAGAGGCCCTGGACCGGATCGTCGACTGGCTGGACCGCGAGGGCAGGGGCCACAAGTCCACCAACTACCGCCTCCGGGACTGGCTGCTGTCGCGCCAGCGCTACTGGGGCTGCCCGATCCCGATCGTGCACTGCCCGAGGGACGGGATGGTCCCGGTGCCCGACGACCAGCTGCCGGTCGTGCTGCCGGACATCACGGACTACAAGCCGAAGGGCAAGTCGCCGCTGGCGGCCGCCGAGGACTGGGTCAACACGACCTGCCCGCGGTGCGGCGGTCCGGCTCGGCGCGAGACCGACACGATGGACACGTTCGTCGACTCCTCGTGGTACTTCCTGCGCTACACGGACTCGCACAACGACGCCGCGGCATGGGATCCGGCGGTCCTGAACCACTGGATGCCCGTCGACCAGTACATCGGCGGCGTCGAGCACGCGATCCTGCACCTGCTGTACGCGCGGTTCTTCATCAAGGCGCTGCGCGACATGGGGCACTTGGAGGCCGACGAGCCGTTCGCCGCCCTGTTCACGCAGGGGATGATCACCAAGGACGGGGCGAAGATGTCCAAGTCCAAGGGGAACGTCGTGTCGCCTGCCTCGATCGTCGACAAGTACGGGTCCGACACCGCGCGGGCGCAGATCCTGTTCATCGGGCCGCCGGATCAGGATGCCGACTGGACGGACACCGGTGTCGAGGGGATGTTCCGGTTCCTGTCGCGCCTGTGGCGGGTTTCGGCCGAAGCCGCTTCGGAGCTGCCGGACGCGCCGGTGCCCGATGCCGAGGACCTCGGTCCCGACGCGCTGCGGATCCTGCGCAAGGCCAACTGGGCGATCGACAAGGTCACCAACGACATGGACCAGCGGTTCAACTTCAACACCGCCATCGCGGCGGTGCGGGAGCTGTTCAACGAGGTCACGGCGGAGAAGCGCGGGAGCGCCGACCCCGGCACCGTGCGCTTCGCGCTGGCGACGGCATCGTCCCTGATGTTCCCCTTCGCACCGCACGTGACGACCGACGCCTACAACCTGCTGACCGGCCGCCGCGTCTGGGAAGAGCCCTGGCCCGCGGCCGACGCCGCCTTCCTCGAAGCCGACACCTTCGAGCTCGTCGTCCAGGTCAACGGCAAGGTCCGCGACCGCGTCGAAGCCCCGGCCAGCGCCTCGAAGGACGAGCTCCTGGCCCTGGCCCGCGCGCTGCCGAACGTCATCGCGCACGTGGACGGCAAGGACGTCATCAAGGAGATCGTGGTGCCGAACAAGCTCGTGAACGTGGTGGTGCGGGGCTAACCCGCACCACGCGGCGGTACAAATCCTGCACACCATGGGTTGAGGTGTGTAGGATTTGTACCATGATCCAGAACGCCGGACCGCCGATTGAGCGTCTCCGCGAACGCTTCGGGGAACGGCCGTTCCGCGTCGCCGAAGCTGTCGAGACTGGACTCAGCCGGACGACGCTGTACCGGCTTCGCAACGCCGGCCAGCTGATGTCGGTCGGCCGCGGCGTGCTGCAGCTGCCCGAGGGCGGCGCGGGCATGCTGTCGGGCTTGGCGATCGTTGCTGCCCGCGCACCGGCAGCGACGATCTGCCTGAACTCCGCGCTTGCCTATTGGGATCTCTCGGACGAGATCCCGGAGCGGATCCACATCGCCGTGCCTCGCGGGGCGCATCGTCCCGCGATCACGCATCCGCCGACCCGCGTCCACGTCTTCGATGCCGCGACCTACGGCCTCGAACGGCAGGAGGCGACCACCGATGTGGGCGAGCCGTTCCGGGTCTACTCGGCGGAGCGCTCGATCGTCGACGCGATGCGTCTCTCACATCTCGTCGGACGCGACG
This sequence comes from Conexibacter woesei Iso977N, assembly GCF_000424625.1. GTDB lineage: Bacteria > Actinomycetota > Thermoleophilia > Solirubrobacterales > Solirubrobacteraceae > Baekduia > Baekduia woesei_A. The sequence goes on along the minus strand of NZ_AUKG01000004.1, from coordinate 368,869 downwards.
TCGCGCTCCACGCGCTCGGCCGCTACCTGCGGCGTCGCGAGGCCCGCCCGCCGCGCCTCGCCGAGCTGGCGCGGGCGCTTGGCGGCGCATCACAGCTGGCGCCCGCGATGGAGGCGCTGCTCAGTTGAGCGAGAAGGACGCCGCGGCGAACGTGGTGTTCAGGGAGCTGCAGGCCAAGGCCCGCAACGAGCATCGCGGCAACACCCAGCCGTTGTTGGTGGTCTACGCGATCGAGTCGTTCCTCCGGCGTCTTGCGATCTCGGATTACGCCGGCCGGATGGTCCTCAAGGGCGGCATGCTCATGGCGGCCAACGAGATCCGGCGCATGACGAAGGACGCAGACCTCTCGACGCACGGAGTCGGCAACGGCGAGGACGACCTCCGCGAGGTGGTGTCCGGGATCTGCGTGCTCGAACCTGACCCCGACGACGGGATCGCGATCGATCCAGCGAGCATCCGAACCGAGCGCATGCGCGAAGACGCTGAGTACCAAGGCGTGCGCGTCGGGCTCGTCGCAGGGCTCGGACGAGCGAAGATCCCGTTCGCCCTCGACCTCTCCTTCGGCGATCCCGGGACGTGGATCGAGATCGAGCTCACGTCGGTGGTCGACCGGCCGGCGGTACGGCTCGCCGCCTATCCGCTGGTGCTGAACCTGGCCGAGAAGATCGTCACCGCCATGCAGCGCCGGGAGACGAGCACGCGCGACCGCGACTTCGCCGACCTCTGGGTCACGAGCCGGTTGCATGCACTCAGCGCTCGTGACCTCCGGGCGAGCGTCGGGTCGGTGGCGGAGCATCGCGGACAACCGCTGATCCCGCTCAGCGCAGCATTGCGCAATATCCCTGATCGACAGGGCCCGTACGCTGCGATGGTCGACCGCATGGCGTACCTCGCGCCGCCGCCCGGGTCCTGGGCGGAGCTGATCGCCGACGTCATCGCGTTCGTCGATCCGCTGCTCGCCGATGAGGGCGGAGCGTTGTTGGAGTGGAACACGGATGCGCTGCGATGGATGTGACGCGCCGCGCTGCTTCCTGCGCAAAGGCGTCGCAAACAGCGCGTCTCTTGTTGTAGGTGTCGGCGTAGCTTCGCGGCATGCCTTCTGGCCTGTCGCGGACCGAGCTCGTCGCCTACGCGGTCGGTGCGGTGTTGGTCGTGGTGGTGGGGCTCAGGGTGCTGCATCACGACGCGGCGCCTGCTGCGGCGCCGGCGACGGAGAGGGCCTCGGTCGCGGTTGCGGCGCCGAGGGCGGTCGGGGCGCTGGTGCATGTCGTCGGCGCGGTGCGGAGGGCGGGGGTCTACCGGGTTGGAGCGGGCAAGCGGATCGAGGATGCGATCAGGCTCGCCGGTGGTGCGACGGCGCACGCCGACCTGCAGGCCATCAACTTGGCGGCGAAGGTCGCGGACGGACAGCAGATCGTCGTCCCACGCAGGGGCGCCGCGCCGGCCGGAGTCTCCGCCGTGCCGGGCGTCGCGGCCTCGGCGCCGGTCAACCTCAACACCGCGACCGCCGAGCAGCTCGACACCCTCGACGGCGTCGGCCCCACGACCGCCCAGAAGATCCTCGCCTTCCGCCAGCAGCACGGCGGCTTCTCCTCCATCAACGACCTCGCGCAGATCCCCGGGATCGGCCCGAAGAAGCTCGCCCGCTCAAGCCACAGGTGACGGTGTGAGGGCCGCGCCTCCGGACCCGCCGCCAAGCGAGATCCCGTCGCGCGCCGCCGCCTCTCACCGCGCGCGACGGTGGCCGCTTGCAGCCGCAGCCGCCATCGCTCCCGCGATCGTCCAGCGCGCGCAGCAGTGGCTGCTCGCCGCCGCCGTTGCTGGGCGCGGGCATCCGCGGCATGTCGTCCTGGCGCTGCTCGTCGCTGGGCTGCTCCTCGGCGGCCGCGCACCGGACTCGGTCGTCGTTGTTGGGGCACTAGTCGTCGCGCTCGGCGTCGCCTGTGCGACGCGGCGGCCGGAGGTCGCGGTGGTGTTGTCGATGGTGTTGGTCGGCGGCGCCTGGGCTGCGCAGGCGCGGACGGCGCACCTCGACGCCACGCGGCTCCCGATCGGCCACGACATCCGCGGCGACGCGACCGTCCTCTCGGCTCCGCGCCCGGACGCCTTCGGCGGTGCGCGGGCGCTCGTCCGGCTCCGCAGCGAGCCGGTGCTGCTGCGGATCCCGAGCTGGTCGCACGCGCCGCCTGCGGCGGTCGGCGACATCATCAACATCTCCGGGACGCTGCGCCCGCCGGACCTCGCGGCGAGGGCACTCCACGCGCACGCGACGCTGCGGGCGACCGACCTCCGCGCCACCGGCCGCCGCCGCGGCGGCCTGCTGGGCGCGGTCGACACGATCCGCCGCCGTGCCGAGCGCGTCCTCGGCGCGCACCTCCCACCGGGCGAGGCGGCGCTCGCGCGCGGGATGGTCCTCGGCGACGACTCCGGGATGCCCGACGACCTCCGCGATGCGTTCACCGCCGCCTCGCTCAGCCACCTGACGGCCGCGTCCGGCCAGAACATCGCGCTGCTTGCGGCGCTCGCGCTCGGCCTCGGGATCGCGCTCGGCGTCGGGATCCGGACCCGCTGGGCGCTCGTCCTCGCGCTCATCATGGTGTACATCCCGCTCGCCGGCGGCGGCCCGTCGATCCAGCGCGCGGGGATCATGGGCGCGGCGACGATCGTCGCCGCGCTCGCCGGCCGGCCCGCCAGCCGCTGGTACGGGCTGCTGCTCGCCGCGGCGGCCACACTCCTGCTCGACCCGCGCGCCGCGGCCGGCCCCGGTTGGCAGCTGAGCTTCGCGGCGGTGGTGGGGATCGCGCTGCTCGCGCCGCGGACGGCCGAGCGACTCCATCATGTCGGTCTCCCGCGCGCCGCCGCCGAGGCGATCGGGGTGACCGTCGCCGCGACGCTCGCCACCGCGCCGCTGATCGCGCTGCACTTCGACCGTGCCTCGCTGGTCGGCCTGCCGGCGAACGTCGTCGCGGCGCCCGCGGTCGCGCCGATCATGTGGCTCGGGATGACCGCGGCGGCCGTCGCACAGCTCGTGCCCGGCGCCGCCGCGCCGCTGATGGCCGTCACCGCGCCGCTGCTCGGCTTCCTGACCGGCGTCGCCCGGACCGCCGCCGCGGCGCCCGCCGCGCAGGTCGCGCTGCCGCTCCCGGTCCTGACGCTCGCCTGCGCGCTCGGCGCGGCGGCGATCGTGTGGCGGGGCGCGGGGGAGGAGCGACAACACAGCCGCCCGCGTCCACGCCTCCGCGTCGCCGCCGCCCTCACAGCCGCCGCCGCGCTCGCGCTCGCCCTCCTGCTCACCCGCACCCGCGCGCTCGCCCCACCTCCACCCGGCGACCTCCGCATCACCGCCCTCGACATCGGCCAGGGGGACGCGACGCTCCTCCAGGCCGGCGGCCACGCCGTCCTGGTCGACGCCGGACCGTCCGGAACGCCGATCGTCGCCGAGCTCCGCCACGCCGGCGTGACCCACCTCGACGCCCTCGTCGTCACCCACCCGCAGGCCGACCACGACGGCGGCGCGCCCGCGGTCCTCACCGCGCTCCCGACGAGCGTCCTCCTCGACGGCCGCGGCGCCGATCGCTCGCCGACCTCACGCGCCATCGACCGACCCCTACAACAACACGCCACCAGGGCGATCGCCGCCCAGCAGGGCCAGCACCTCACCGCCGGCCCGCTCACCCTCGACATCCTCTGGCCGCCGGGCGACACCACGGCCGCGCCCGGAGAGGATCCCAACGAGCGCGCCGTCGTCGCCGTGGCGACCGCCTACGGAGCGCGAGCGCTCCTGACCGCCGACGCCGAGTCCGACGTCCTCCAACCCCTCGACCTCCCACGCATCGACGTCCTCAAGGTCAGCCACCACGGCTCCGACGACCCCGGCCTCCCGGACATCCTCACCCGCCTCCAACCCCACATCGCCCTCATCGAGGTCGGCGCCCACAACACCTACGGCCATCCCACACCAACCACCCTCACAACCCTCCACGCCACCGTCCCCCAAACCCTCCGGACCGACCAGAACGGCACCACCCGCATCGACCTCATCGCCCACCACGCGACCGTGACGACCGAGCGATGACCGCCGCCGCACCGCCACCTAGACTGAAGCGCGATGGCGACCTGGAAGCCCGCGTACCTCATCCACGGCGACGACCATGGCCGGATCGCCGAGCGGCGGGCCGGCCTGCGGGCGCGGGCTGAGGCCGAGTCGGGTGCGGGTGGGCTGGAGGTCATCGAGGGCGATGAGTCGACGCCGGAGAACGTCGGGCTCGCGCTGAGCGCGATGACGTTCGCGATCGGCCGCCGCTTCGTCGTGGTCGACGGCGCCGAGCGGTGGAGGCAGGCCGACGTCGAGGCCCACGTCGTCCCGGCGCTCGCGAACCTGGCGCCCGACACGACCGTCGCGTTCTTCGCGCGCGAGGACGGCCGCGCGAAGATCCCGGCCGCGCTGCCCAAGGCTGTCAGGAAGGCGGGCGGCGACGTCGTCGAGCAGGCGACCGTCAAGACCCGCGAGCTGCCGCGCTGGGTGCAGGCCGAGGCGCAGAGGCTCGGGATCGAGCTGGAGCTGCCGGCCGCGCAGGTGCTCGTCGCCCAGGTCGGCGACCGCCAGCAGCGCCTGCTCCGGGAGCTGGAGAAGCTCGCGCTGGAACGCGGCCCGGGCGCGAAGCTCATCGCCGAGGACGTCACCGACGCCGCCGCCGACTCCGCCGAGATCCAGGTCTGGGGCCTCGTCGACGCGCTCGTCGCCCGCGACCGCCGGACCGTCTTCCGCTCGTTCCTCGAGCTGCGCGAGCAGGGCGAGGCCGTCGGCCGCCTGATCCCGCTGATGGCCCGCCGCCTGCGCGAGGTGCTCGCGATCGCCGACCGCCTGGAGGCCGGCGAGTCCCCGGCACAGGTCAAGGCGTCGGCGAAGGGCTCGCCCTGGGCGCTCGACCGCCGCATCAAGGAAGCCCGCGGCACCGATCCCGAGGCGCTGCGCAAAGCGCTCGAGACCCTCGCCGACCTCGAGCTCCAGACCCGCGGCATCGGCGACCTCTCCGAAGACACCCTCGCCATCCGCGCCCTCGGCCGCATGGCCGCCGCGCACTGAGCCGCCGACTCACGAGCCGCCGACTCACCGGGTTCGAGCCGCGCGCGGGCGCGGTCCGGGAACGACAAAACGGCCCCGGTCTCCCGGGGCCGTGAAGGCGTGAGTGAAGCGGTGACGCTAAGCCGACGGCTGCCCGGCGCGAACGCGGGCGGCGCGGGACTTCTTGCGGGCGCCCGTGTTGCGGTGCAGGGCGCCGCGCTTGACGGCCTTGTCGATCGTCTGGATCAAGGCGCGGTGCTCGGTGTCAGCAGCCGAGTCGTCGCCCTCGCCGACCGCCGTCTCGAGGCGGCGGAAGTAGGTCTTGATCGTGGACGTGTAGCGGCGGTTCTCCAAGCGCTCACGCTCGGCCCGGAGGATGCGCTTCTTCTGTGAGTCAATGTTCGCCATGAGCGACGGCGGAGTCTAGCGTGCCCGGCGCCGAAGCGCGGTCTGCAGGCCGCCTGGCGGCGACATCCCGCCCAGCTCGTAGCATCCTGCCGCAGTGACGACCGAGGCACCACCACGCACCAGCGCGGCCGCGCCTCGCCGATCGTTCGCGCGCAACACCGCGATCTTCAGCATCCTGACCGGCCTCAGCCGGATCGCGGGCCTGATGCGCGAGGTGCTGGCGTCCAGCTACTTCGGCCTCAGCCCGGCGTTCAGCGCGTTCACGCTGGCCTTCTACATCCCGAACGTCGTCCGCAGCCTCTTCGCGGACTCGGCGCTCTCCGCCGCCTTCGTCCCGGTCTTCACCGAGCTGCTGGAGGAGAACAAGAAGCGCGAGGCGTTCCGGCTGGCCTCCACGCTGTTCATGGTGATGCTGATCGCCCTCGGCGTCATCACGATCCTCTTCATCCTCGCCGCGGGCCTGATCGTCCCGCTCTTCACCGGCTCCGAGTTCACGACGGCGATGACGGACCTCTCCGTCGGCCTCAGCCGCGTGATGTTCCCGATCGTCCTGATCCTCGGCCTCAACGGGCTGACCGTCGGGATCCTCCAAGCCTACGACCACTTCACGATCCCCGCGCTCTCGCCGCTGGTCTGGAACGTGGTCATCATGGTGTTCCTGGTCTTCGGCCGGCCGTTCTTCTCCGACGACCTGTACGCCTACGCCGTCGGCATCCTGATCGGGACCGCCGTGCAGTTCGTCATGGCCCTGCCGACGCTGCGCAAGGTCGGCTTCCACTTCGAGTTCCACTTCAACTACCGGGACCCGCGCGTCAAGCACGTCTTCGCGCTGATGCTCCCGGTCTGCATCGGCCTCGGCCTGATCAACTTCAACGTCTTCGCCAACTCGATCCTCGGCGGCTACGTCTCGACCGAGGCGCCCCGTGCGATCGACGCCGCGTTCCGCATCTACATGCTCCCGCAGGGCATGTTCTCCGTCGCGATCGCGACGGTCCTGTTCCCGCAGCTCTCCCGCCTCGCCGCCCGCAAGGACCTGCCCGGGCTGCGCAACACGGTGGACAACGGGCTGCGGCTCATCTTCCTCATGTTGCTGCCCGCCACCGCGGCGACGCTGGTCCTGAGCACCCCCATCACGCGCCTCGTCTTCCAGCGCGGCGCCTTCGACGCCTCCGACACCGAGCTGGTCGCCACCGCGCTGTTCTGGTTCTCCTTCAGCCTGCCGTTCAGCGGCGTGAACCTCCTGCTGACGAGAACCTTCTTCTCCCTCCAGCGCCCCTGGCTCGTCACCTACCTGAGCGTGGGCAACCTCATCGTCAACGTCGGCGTCTCGATCATCTTCGTGGCGATGGGCTTCGGCGTCGGCGGCATCGTCGCGGGCACCGCGATCGCCGACATCGTCATGGCCGCCGCCCAGTTCTACGTGTTGCGCGGCGAGCTCAGGAACCCGCTCAACCTCAAGGAGACCGCCGAGATGGTCTTCGGGATGCTGATCGCGGCGGCGTGGTTCGGGATCGTCACCTACGCCTCGTGGGCCGTCCTGGACTGGGTCTTCGGCCGCGACCTGATCGGCCAGATCATCTCCGTCGGCGGCAGCCTGGCGCTCGGCTCGTTCGCCTACATCCGGGTCGTCCTGGCGATGCGGATCCCCGAGGCCGAGCAGCTGCACCGGCTCGTGCAGCGCCGCCGGGCAGCCACGACGTAGCGCCCTCTATCCTGGGCGGCCGCTTGTCCGACCAGAGCCGCATCCGCAACTTCTCCATCATCGCCCACATCGACCACGGCAAGTCGACGCTGGCCGATCGCATCCTGGAGATGACCCAGACCGTGGCCTCGCGCGACATGCGCGAGCAGCTGCTCGACTCCATGGAGCTGGAGCGCGAGCGTGGCATCACGATCAAGTCCCAGGCCGTCCGCGTGTACTACACGGCCAAGGACGGCGTGACCTACCAGTTCCACCTGATCGACACGCCCGGCCACGTCGACTTCACCTACGAGGTGTCGCGGTCGCTCGCCGCGTGCGAGGGCGCGCTGCTGGTCGTCGACGCCTCCCAGGGCGTCGAGGCCCAGACCGTCGCCAACACCTACCTGGCGGTCGACGCGGGCCTGGAGCTGATCCCCTGCCTCAACAAGATCGACCTGCCGGGCGCCGAGCCCGAGCGCGTCGCGGGCGAGGTCAGCGAGCTGATCGGCGAGGACCCGGACTCGATCCTCATCATCTCCGGCAAGACCGGCGCCGGCGTGACCGAGGTCCTGGAGCAGCTCGTCGAGCGCGTCCCCGCGCCGACCGGCGACCCGGACGCCCCGGCGCGCGCGCTGATCTTCGACTCCGAGTTCGACCAGTACCGCGGCGTCGTCGCCTACATCCGCGTGGTCGACGGCATCTTCAAGAAGGGCGAGGCCATCCGCGCGATGGCCGCCGGCACCGAGGCCGACATCGACGAGATCGGGTTCTTCACGCCCGCCATGACGCCGATCAAGGAGCTCGGCCCGGGCGAGGTGGGGTACTTGATCACCGGCATCAAGGACGTGACCCTGCTGAGGGTCGGCGACACGCTGACGACCAAGCACAGGGGCGCGACCGAGCCGCTGCCCGGCTACCGCGACGTCAAGCCGATGGTCTTCTGCGGGCTCTTCCCGATCAACAACGATGACTACCCGGACTTCCGCGATGCCTTGGAGAAGTTGTCGCTGAACGACGCCGCGCTGGCGTGGGAGCCGGAGACGTCGGACGCCCTCGGCTTCGGCTTCCGCTGCGGCTTCCTCGGGCTGCTCCACATGGACATCGTGCGCGAGCGCCTGGAGCGCGAGTACGACCTGGAGCTGATGGCGACGATGCCGTCGGTGTCGTTCGAGGTCACGATGACCGACGGGACCGTGATCGAGGTCCACAACCCGTCCGACATGCCCGATCCCGCGCGGATCCAGGAGATCCGCGAGCCCTACATCAAGGCGTCGATCCTCCTGCCCAAGGAGTTCGTCGGCGTGACGATGGAGCTGTGCCAGGAGCGCCGCGGCGAGCACGCGGGCATGCACTACCTCAGCGCCGACCGCGTCCAGCTGCACTACGACCTGCCGCTCAGCGAGGTCGTGCTCGACTTCTTCGACCAGTTGAAGTCCCGGACCAGGGGCTACGCGTCGCTGGACTACGAGGTGCTGGGCCTGCGCCCGTCCAAGCTCGCCAAGCTCGACGTGCTGCTGGCGGGCGACGTGGTCGACGCGCTGTCGATGGTCGTCCACCGCGACAAGGCCTACGACGTCGGTCGTCAGCTGACCGAGAAGCTGCGCGCGAAGATCCCGCGCCAGCAGTTCGACGTGCCGATCCAGGCGGCGATCGGCTCGGCGATCATCGCCCGCGAGACCGTGAAGGCCTACCGCAAGGACGTCACCGCCAAGTGCTACGGCGGCGACATCTCCCGCAAGCGCAAGCTGCTGGAGCGCCAGAAGGAAGGCAAGAAGCGCATGAAGCAGGTCGGCCGCATCGAGGTTCCGCAGGAGGCGTTCCTGGCGGTGCTCGAATTGGGCGACGACAGGTCGTCGTCGAAGTAGCGCGGCGGCGCCGCCCCGCGCGGCGCCTCAGGCCAGGTCGCCGCGCCGGCGGGCACGGGTGGCGAGCGTGACGAGGTGGTCGGCGAGCGCGCGGCCGTCGGGCGTGAGGCGCCAGGCGGCGTCGCGCTCCGCGACGAGCCCGTTGCGCCGCAGCTCCTCCAGGTGCTCGGCGGCGTCGTGGTCCGGCGCGCGCAGCGGCGCCTCGCGCAGCGTCCACAGCAGCTCCACCACCGCACGGCGGCCGAGCACGACGAGCAGCTCGTTGACGGGGTGCGCGGTGGTCATGGACGGCCGCGCAGCATCGCAGAGCGCACGGTCGTAGAGTCGCGGTCCATGGATCTCGGACTCGACGGGCGCGTGTGCGTCGTGACCGGCGCCTCGCGCGGGATCGGCCTCGCCGCCGCGCAGCGGCTGGCGCAGGAGGGCGGGCGCGTGCTGATGGTCGCGCGCAGCGAGGACGCGCTGGCCGAGGCAGCGACGGGCATCGACGGCGCGGAGTGGATCGCCGCCGACGTGACCGACCCGGACTGCGCGCGCCGGATCGTCGCGACCGCGACCGAGCAACTTGGTGGCCTCGACGTCCTGATCAACAACGCCGGGTTCTCCAAGAACATCGGTTTGGACGAGCTGACCGAGGACGACTGGCGCGAGCAACATGAGGTCCATGTGATGGCGCCGATGCGGCTGATGCGCCTGGCCGCGCCGCTGATGGCCGCGCGCGGGTGGGGCCGGATCGTCAACGTCGCGTCGTCGTCGGGCAAGCGCCCGTCGGCGTCGAACATGGCCTACTCGGTCGCCAAGGCCGGGCAGCTCTCGGTCTCGCGCGCGTTCGCCGACGTGTACGCCAGGGACGGCGTGCTGGTCAACGCGGTCACGCCGGGGCCGACCGCGACCGGGCTGTGGACCGGCGACGGCGGCCTGGCCGATCAGGTCGCGGCGGTGAGCGGGACGACCCGCGACGAGGCGCTGGCCGCGGCGGCGAGGAAGATCCCGCGGGGCCGGCTGGGCGACGTGCAGGACGTCGCCGACGTCGTCGTCTTCCTGTGCTCGGAGCGCGCCGGGAACGTCGCGGGCGCGGCGTGGTCGGCCGACGGCGGGTCAGTCAACATCATCATCTAGCGCCGCGGGCTCGCGCTTGACGAGGATCTCGACGGGGCCGCCCGCGCCGAGGCGCGCGCCTTCGTCGGCCGCGTGCTGGGCCAGGCGCGGCGCGTCGGCGCCCAACGCGGTCGCGGCCGCGACCTTCGCGGCGAGCGCGTCCTCCGACGCCGGGACCGCCACGACCTCGCCGGCGCCCAGCGGCGCGCCGGGTGTGCGGCGCAGCGCGTAGGGGAGATCGAGCCAGCGCAGGCGCGGGAGCTCCAGCTCGTCCAGGGCGCGCTCGACGACGAGGTGGTCGACGTGGCCGGTCAGGCCGAGCGGCGCGAGGATCAGGTCCGGCTCCAGCTTGCCGAGCGCGATCGCCAGGACCGAGGCCGCGACCCTCGCGGTGTCCTCGTCGCCCCTGCGGAAGCCGTCGTGCGCGGCGAGGTGCTCGTAGCCGCGCAGCGCGGCGGGCTCCAGCGCGAGGTGGACGACGCCGGAGAGCCCCAAGGCGGCCGCGGCCGCCGCGTCGTCCGGGTCGCCGTCCTGCGTGAAGACGCTGACGACGACCACCGGATGGCCGTCGGCGGCGTGGCGGTGCAGGGTCGCGCCGGCCGACTGGACGGCGTCGGACAGCGTGGGGGCGACGGCGACGATCGTGCTCACGCCGGCGATGGTGCCACGGCCCGCGTCACTGCGCGGCCACCTTCGCGAGCCTGCGCACGCCCTCGACGAGGTCGGGTGCGGGCGCGCCGGCGAAGGTCAGGCGCACGTGCGGTCCGGGCGGCTCGGCGGCGAACCACGGCCGGCCGGGGGAGACGAGCACGCCCGCCGCTGCGGCCCGCGCGGTCAGCGCGATGTCGTCGGCGTCGTCGGGCAGGCGCAGCCAGACGTGGAAGCCGCCGGCCGGGACGACCTGCAGCTGCCAGTCCGGGAGGTGCTCGCCGAGCGCGGCGGTCAGCGCGTCGCGGCGGACGCGCAGCTCCGCGCGCAGGCGCTTGAGGTGGCGGCGCCAGGCGGGCGCGGAGATCAGCTCCAGCGTTGCATGTTGTAGGGGTCCGGAGACGAAGAAGTCGTCGATGATCCGGGCGGCCTTGATGCGCGCGCCGGCCGCGCCGCGGGCCGACACCGCGGCGATCCGCAGGCCGGGCGCGGCGGACTTCGTGAGGCTGCGCAGGTAGACGACGTGGCCGTCGGGGTCGTCGGAGGCCAGCGGTGGCGGGGCCTCGCCGTCGATCCGCAGGTCGCGCGCCCAGTCGTCCTCGATCAGGAACGCGCCCGCCGCCCGGACCGCGTCGAGGACCGCGGCGCGCCGGTGCGGCGCGAGCGTCGCGCCGGTCGGGTTGGCGTGCAGAGGCTGGCAGTAGAAGACGCGCGCGCCGGTCAGCGCGAAGGCGGCGGCGAGGAGGTCCGGGCGAACGCCGTCGGCGTCGGTCGGGACCGGGACCGCGCGCAGGCCCGCGGAGCGCAGCGCCGAGATCGCGCCGAGGTAGGTCGGCGACTCGACCAGGACCGGCTCGCCGGGCGCGGCGAGGGCGCGGAACGCGGTCGCCAGCGCGGGCTGGCCGCCGGAGCAGATGACGACGTCGTGGCCGCGGACGTGACCGCCCGCTTCCCGCGCGAACCACTCGCGCAGCGGCTGCAGGCCTTCGACCGCGAGGCGTCCCCACGGCTCCGGCCGGCGCGCGGCGCGACCGAGCGCGGCGCCCAGCGCGGCGACGGGCTGAAGATCGGGATGGAGGTACCCACCGGTGAGCGGGATCGCACCATCGGGCGGCAGGGCGAGCAGCGCGTCGAGCGGCGCGGCCTGCAGCGGCGGCCGGTCGGCGAGCGCGACCTCCTGCCAGCCGAGGTCCGGCGCCTTCTCGGTGGTCGCGCGCTTCTCGGCGACGAACGTGCCTCGTCCCGGTCGCGGGACGACGAGCCCCTCACCGGCCAGGCGCGACAGCGCACGCTGCACCGTGACCGGTGAAGCGCGATGCCGAGCCATCAGCTCACGCACGGAAGGCAGGCGGCTGCCCGGGGGGAGGGCACGGGCAGCCGTCCGCACATCCTCGATAACACGCGATTCTGTGTTACCGTCAATCATGAGTACGAGGAGTAACGCTACAGGGCGCGGCGGAGTAACGCAAGGGGAATTGCAGAATTCTTCTATGGGTTGCTCCGATGCCTTGCAGTCAACGGCCTCGCAACCTCGCCCGGTCGTGTCGGGCGACCCGGCCGAGGACCTCCGAGCAGCCGCTCCGAGCGCCAACCGTTACTCCAAAACGGGCGCACTTGGTAGAAAGCGTTACTCGCCCGAAGCACCCGCAGTCAGCGAGCCCCAGCCGACGCGGCTCGGCCGCGCGAGCGCGCTTCCGCCCGGGTTGTTGTTGGGGTTCTTGGGTGTCCTCGGCTTCTCGTTCTCGCTGCCGGCGACGCGGCTCGCCGTCCGCGATCTCGATCCGTGGGTCGTCGCGTTCGGGCGGGCGGTCGTTGCCGGCGTCTTGGCGATCGTGGTGTTGCGGATCACGCGGGCCAGGAGGCCGGACGTGGGGCAGTGGCCGAGCCTCGGCGTCGTCGCGCTCGGCGTCATCGTCGGGTTCCCGCTGCTGACGTCGCTGGCGCTGCACCACGTCCCGGCCTCGCACGGCGCGGTCGTCGTCGGGGTCCTGCCGGCGATGACGGCGGCCTTCGCGGTCCTGCGCGCGGGTGAGCGGCCGACGAAGGCGTTCTGGGGCGCCAGCGCGTTCGGGCTCGCGGCGGTCGTCGGCTTCGCGCTCAGCCAGGGCGGCGGCGACCTGAGCGGCCCGGACGTGGAGCTGCTCGGGGCGGTCGTCCTGTGCGCGCTCGGCTACGCGGAGGGCGGACGGCTCGCGCGCGACCTCGGCGGCGCCAACACGATCTGCTGGGCGCTCGTCGCCGCGCTCCCCGCCACGACCGTGATCGCCGCCATCGCCACGGCGCAGAGCGGCCTGCACGCCGGCACCACGAGCTGGCTCGGCTTCGCCTACGTCTCGCTGATCTCCATGTTCCTCGGCTTCTTCGCCTGGTACGGCGGCCTCGCCCGCGGCGGCGTCGCCAAGATCGGCCAGGTCCAGCTCTCCCAGCCGGTCCTGACCCTCACCTGGTCGGCGCTGATCCTCGGCGAGCACATCTCCCCGGGAACCGCCGCCGCCGCGCTCATCGTCCTCACCGCCGTCGTCGCGACCCAGCACACGCGCGTCACCTAGCATCCGCGCGCAATGGAGCCACCCATCGGCAAGACGTACCCGCCGGTCCTGTACGCGGTCGGGCGCGAGAAGGTGAAGGAGTACGCCCGCGCGGTCGGGGAGACCAACCCGCTGCACCTCGACCACGAGGCCGCGCGTGCCGCGGGCTACGCGGACGTCGTCGCGCCGCCGATGTTCGCGGTCGTCTACTGCTCGCAGGCGATCATGCCCGCCTACTTCGACCCCGAGCTGGAGATCGACTTCGCCCGCCTCGTCCACGGCGGCCAGGAGTTCAAGTGGGGCCCGCTGGTCGTCGCCGGCGACGAGATCACGACGACGGTCTCCGTCAAGTCCGTCGAGCACCGCGCCGGCAACGGCTTCTTCACGTTCGAGTCCGTCTCCACCAACCAGGACGGCCACACCGTCTCCGTGGGGACCTGGACCAACATCGTCCGAGGGTGAGCGACCACATGCACTTCGAAGCAGGCCAGGACCTCCCCGAGCTGAAGGTCACGCCCGACCGCTACGTCACCGTCCGCTACGCGGGCGCCTCCGGCGACTTCAACCCGATCCACATCGACGAGGAGTTCGCCCAGCAGGTCGGCCTCCCCGGCCGGATCCTCCACGGCCTCTGGACGATGGCCCAGGTCGCCCGCGCCCACACCGACGCCGCCGGCGGCCCCCACACGCTCAAGCGCCTGAGCGTCGGCTTCCGCGGCATGGGCGTCCTCGAAGAGGAGCTGACCGTCACCGCCAGGGTCACCAAGGTCGACGACGACGGCACCGTCCACGTGTCCTCCGAGGCGACCCAGGCCGGCACCGCGATCGTCCGCCGCGGCGACGCGGACCTCCGCCTCTAGCCGGGCTCGTCCTCGCGCTGCCGCAGCCTCCACTCGACCTCGCCGCGCAGCGGTCGGTCGGGCTGCTTCTCCCACCCCGAGTAGGGCAGCTCGGTGCGGTGCTCGACCTCCAGCGCGTCGCCGCCGTCGAAGCCCTCCGGCAGCTGCGTCACGCCGAGGTCCTGCCGCGCGCGTCGCCGCCAGTGGCGCGCATGCATGGCCTTGCGCCGCGGGATCCACTTCCGTGAGGCGTGCGGCGACTCGCCATAGGCGTCCCGGTGATCGCGGTCCAGCGACAGCTCCTTCTTCTCGCGCGGGGTCCTGCGGCGGCGTGGCATCGCGCTCGTTCCTACCCCTTCTAGACTGAAGCTCACGTTGCTCTCGCCCCGTCAAGAGCTGCTCATGCGCAAGGTCGTCGAGGCGTACTCGGAGACCGGCCTGCCCGTGGGCTCCAGGACCCTCGCCGCCGACATCGACATCGAAGCCGGCCCGTCGACGATCCGCAACGAGCTGTCGATGCTCGAGGAGCACGGCCTGCTCGCGCACCCACACACCTCCGCGGGCCGCATCCCCACCGACGCGGGGCACCGCTGGTACGTCGACCAGCTCCGGCGCGGCACCATGCTCGTCCCCGCGCCCAAGCCGCTCGGCCTGCAGCTGATCCGCCGCGAGGTCGACGAGGCGATGCGCGTGACGAGCGAGACGCTCTCCCAGGTCACCAACCTGCTGGCGATCGTCTCCGCGCCCCCGATCGACACCGCCACGATCCGCCACGTCGAGGTCCTGCTGCTGCAGCCGCAGGTCCTGATGGTCGTCGTGATCACGTCGACCGGCGGCGTCACCAAGCGCGTGTTCACCTTCGACCGCCCGGTCGACCCCGGCCTCGCCTCCTGGGCGGGCCAGTTCCTGGACGAGCGCCTCAACGGCGTCGGCCTCGGCGCGCGGATGCTCGCCAAGCGCCTCAATGACCCATCGCTCAGGGACACCGAGCGCTCGTTCCTGGAGCACCTGATGCCGGTCTTCACCGC
Organism: Conexibacter woesei Iso977N; assembly: GCF_000424625.1. Lineage (GTDB taxonomy): Bacteria > Actinomycetota > Thermoleophilia > Solirubrobacterales > Solirubrobacteraceae > Baekduia > Baekduia woesei_A. The sequence goes on along the minus strand of NZ_AUKG01000004.1, from coordinate 353,709 downwards.
CCTGGCCGAGACCGCCGAGGACACGCTCTACGTGGACGGCACCGCGCGCCTGATCGGCGAGCACCGCGTCCAGGACCTCGCGCAGATCAACGACCTGATGAGCATGCTCGAACGGCGGGCAACGCTGCTCGGCCTGCTGCGCGTCGCGCTCCAGGAGCCGGACGTCCTGGTCCGGATCGGCTCCGAGAACGAGGCCCCGGCGCTGCAGTCGCTGGCGGTCGTGGGCGCCGGCTACGGCCTGCCCGCACGCAAGCTTGGGACCGTGTCGGTCATCGGCCCGGTCCGCATGGACTACGCCCGCGCCATCCGCTCCGTGCGCGAGGCGGCGTTCGAACTTTCCCGATTCATCGAGGACGTGTACGGAACTTGAGCTCCACCATGCCCAGCGACCCCTATGAGTTGCTCGGGGTCCCCAGGGATGCCGACGAGACCACGATCAAGAAGGCGTTCCGCAGGCTCGCGCGCGAGCTGCACCCGGACGTCAACAGCCACGACCCGGACGCCGAGGAGAAGTTCAAGGCCGCGGCGACGGCCTACGAGATCCTCAGCGACTCGGAGCGCCGCGCGACCTACGACCGCTACGGCCACGAGGGCCTGCGCTCCGGCGGCCAGGCCCCGAACTTCGACGGCTTCGGCAACGTCGGCGACATCTTCAACGCGTTCTTCGGCGAGGCCTTCGGCGGCGCGTTCGGCGGCGGCGCCCGGACCGGCCCGCGCCAGGGCGAGGACGTCGCGGTCGCGGTCGAGATCGACCTCGGGCAGGCCTACCGCGGCGCCAGGGTCGAGGTGACGTTCGAGGCGATCGATCGCTGCGAGCACTGCCACGGCAACGGCGCCGAGCCCGGGACCCCGATCACCACGTGCGACAAGTGCGGCGGCAACGGGATCCTGCAGGCGGTGACGCGGTCGCCGTTCGGCCAGGTCGTGCGCCAGGTCGCGTGCGACAAGTGCGGCGGCGAGGGCAAGATCCCGGAGCAGCCGTGCGAGACCTGCGACGGCCGCGGCCTCGTCGTCGGCCATCGCCGTCTTGAGGTCGACATCCCCGCGGGCATCGCCGACGGCCAGCGGATCCGCCTGAGCGGCCGCGGCCACGCGGGCGAGCGCGGCGGCCCGCCCGGCGACCTCTACGTCGTCGTCCAGGTCGCGCTCGGCGACGGCTGGCTGCGCGACGAGGACGACCTCGTCACGGTCACCGACCTCGCGGCGCCGCACGCCGCGCTGGGCACGAGCGTCGAGATCCCGCACCCCGACGGCGACGTCACGGTCGAGATCCCGGCCGGCACGCAGCCGGGCGCGGTCCTCACCGTCAAGGGCAAGGGCATGCCGATGCTGCGCCGCCAGGGCCGCTTCGGCGACCTGCGCGTGGTCGCCAACGTCGTGATCCCGCGCCGCCTGACCGCCCAGCAGCGCCAGGCGCTGGAGGCGTTCGCCGAGACGATCACGCCCGAGCAGCTGCGCAACGACGACGACTCGATGGTCGGCAAGCTGCGCCGGCTGTTCCACCGTTAAGTGATTCGCCTCGCCATCCGCGTCCGCCGCGAGGACGCGGAGGTCGTGCTGGCCGAGCTGCTGCCGCTGGCGCCGTCGGGCGTCGAGGAGTCGGAGCTGGACCAAGGCAATGTCATCGAGTACGCGGTCTACGGCGCGCCGGGCGAGCTGCCGGAACTGCCGGACGTCGAGGCCGCGGTCGGCGGCGCGCTGGTCGAGGTCGTCACGACCGAGGTCGCCGACGACTGGGCCGACCGCTGGCGCGCGTTCCACAGGCCGATCGAGGTGGCGGGCAGGTTGTACGTGCGCCCGCCGTGGGAGCCGGAGCGGACCGACATGATGGACCTGGTCATCGACCCAGGCCAGGCCTTCGGGACCGGCGCGCACCACACGACGCGGCTGTGCCTGGAGATCCTCGCGGAGGAGCCGCTGCCGTCCGATCCGCAAGCGCGCGGCGTCATGGACCTCGGCTGCGGCTCGGGCGTCCTGGCGATCGCGGCGGGCAAGTTGGGGTGGTCGCCGCTGGCGGGCGTAGATCATGAACTTGAATCCGTCCGCGCGACCGCCGAGAACGCCGCGGCCAACGGGGTGGAGGTCCACGCCGAGCGCTTCGACCTGATCCGCGGCGGCGCCGCGCCGTCCGCACCGCTGGTCCTGGCGAACCTCCTGCGGCCGCTGCTGCTCTGCGTCGCGCGCGCCGGGTTCCGCGACAACAACGTCCCGGACCTCCTGATCGCCTCCGGCCTCCTGGCCACCGAGGCCGACGAGATCGCCGCCGCCTTCGCCCGCCACGGCCTCGTCGAGACCGACCGGCGCCAGAGCGCGGAATGGTCCGCGCTGGCACTGCGACGACCCGTTTAGGCGTGTAGCCACTCAAGTTTCTGGCCGATCGGTCGATCCCGGGACGGCCATGAGAACGGCCCTCCGGCTCCTCGATCCCCTCGGCGCGCTGCTCGCGCGCCTGCGCGTCTCGCGCCAGCTCGCCGTGCTCGGGGTGGTCCTGCTGATCCCGGCGGTCCTCGCCGGGCGCGCCTACCACGACGCGCAGCAGACGCAGATCGACTTCTCCGCCGCCGAGCAGACCGGCGTCACCGCGCTCGGTCCGGCCAACGACCTCGTCGTCGCCACCGTCCGCGCGCGTAGCGCCGCCGTCGCGGCCGCCGCGAGCGGCAGGCCGGTCCCGGACGCCGACGTCGCCGCGCTGAAGGCCGCGGTCGCCGCCGGCGACAGGGCGGACCAGCAGGTCGGCGCGCAGCTCGGCGCCCGCGCCGCCTGGGCGAAGGCGCGCACGGCCGTCCTCGCCGTCACCGTCCCGCGCGCCGCGGGCGATCTCGACGCCGCCGGGGCGCTCAACACCTACACCAAGGCCGTCGACGCCGCGCTCGGCTGGGTCACCGAGGTCGGCAACGCCTCCAACCTGATCCTCGACCCGGACCTCGACTCCTACTACGTGATGGACGCGCTGGTCACCAAGGCGCCCGCCGTGGCCGCCGAGGCCGGCCTCGGCGCCGATCGCCAGCTCGCGCTCTCCCAGCTCCCGGGCGGTGGCACGCTGACCGACCACATCAAGCTGGCCTCCGACGCCGGCGCGGTCACGACCAACCTGGAGGCCCTGCTCGCGGGCCTGGCCACGTCCTACGGCTCGACCAAGGACACCAACCTGAAGCCCGCCGTCGCGCCCGCCGCGACGACGATGGCAAGCGCGTCGCGCACGCTCGGCGACGACCTCGCCGCCGCCGCCCGCACCACGACCGTCAACACGGACAACATGGTGTCGAGCACCGCGGCGCTCACCGCCGTCCAGCGCTTCGAGCACGCCACGACGCCCGCGCTCTCACGCCTACTCGCCGCGCGCGTCGACCGCTTCAGAACCGCCGAGCGCCACGTGCTGATCGGCTGCGCGCTCGCGCTCCTGCTCGCGCTGGTGCTGTTCGCCACGCTGTGGCGCTCGCTGACCCGGACGCTGCGCTACCTCACGGTCGTCGCGCGCGCCGCCGCGCAGGGCGACCTCAGCAAGGACATCAACATGGCCGGCCGCCGCGACGAGCTCGGCGAGCTGGGCCGCGCGTTCATCGCGATGGGCGAGCACCAGCGCGAGCAGGTCGCGGTCGCCGAGCGCGTCGCCGCGGGCGACCTGACGACCGCGGTCGTCCCGGCCTCCGAGCACGACGCCCTCGGCGTCGCGCTGCGCGACATGACCGGCGGGCTGACCGAGGTCGTCGAGCGCCTCGCCGCCACATCGGGTCGACTCACGTCGTCCGCCGGCGACCTCGCCGAGGGCTCCGAGCAGACCGGCCGCGCGATGGACGAGATCGCCCGCGCGACCGAGGAGGTCGCGGTCGGTGCCGAGCGCCAGGTGCGCGCGGTCACCGCGACCAGCGAGGCGACGCAGGCGATGAGCGCGGCCGCCGCGGCCGGCGTCACCGGCGCCCGCGAGGCGACGACCGCCGCCCACGACGCGCAGGAGACCGCGCGCCGCGGCGGCGCCGTCGTGGCCGACGCGACCGGCGCGATGGCCGAGATCGGCGCGGCGTCGCAGCGCGTCGCCGAGGCCGTCGAGCGCCTCGCGGTCAAGAGCGACCGCGTCAACGGGATCGTCGAGACGATCACCGAGATCGCGGGCCAGACCAACCTGTTGGCCTTGAACGCCGCGATCGAGGCGGCCCGCGCCGGCGAGGAGGGCCGCGGCTTCGCGGTCGTCGCCGAGGAGGTCCGGCGCCTGGCCGAGCAGACCGCCGCCGCGGCCGGCCAGGTCGGCACGCTGGTCGGCGAGATCCAGGACGACACGGCCGCCGCGACGACCGAGGCGCGCACCGGCCGCGAGCGCACGACCGCCGGCGCGGACCGGATCGTCCAGGCCCAGGAGGCGTTCGCCGCGATCGAGACCGCGATGGCGTCGCTGGCCGAGCGGATCGGCACGGTCGCCGCGCGCAACGACGAGGTCGCCGCGGGCGCCGAGCGGGCCCGCAGCGAGGTCACCCAGGTCGTCTCGATCGCCGAGCGCACGAGCGCCGCCACCGAGCAGGTCTCCTCGACCGCCCAGCAGACGACCGCCTCCGGCCAGGAGATCGCGGCGGCCGCCGCGGGCCTGGCGACGATCGCCACCGAGCTCGACGAGCTGGTCGGGCGCTTCACGCTCGCTGCGTAGCCCACCATCAAGCCACGCGCCGTCGCTGCGGCCGCCATCAAGTCACGCGCGTTGTCGTTGCCGGCGGCGCGTTTGTTGGGCCCGCGGCGTCGGCCTTTGTTCTGCGGGTGGCGTGGGTTGAGGGCGCTGCGCTGATCGTCGTCGTCTCTGGCGGGGCGGTTGGTGTTGCTCTTTGCCGTCATCCGTTGCCATCAAGCCACGCGTGTCGTCGTAGACGGCAGCGCTTCTTGCTGTGGCCGCGCCGTCAGCTTCCGTTCTGCGGACGGCACGGTTGAGTGCGCTTCGCTGATCGTCGCCGTCGCTGGCAGCGCGACCGGTGGCGGTCTTCGCCGTGATCCATCCGCCACGGGTCACGCATGGTTGTTTGCGGCAGGCTTACGGCTACACCGAAGACATCTTCGGGCATTCGGCGGATTCCTCGCTCCACACTCGCGCGTCCTCCGGTCGTCCCGCGCTCGATTGGCGCGGCAACCCCAGCGACCCCGGCGAACATGGACGGACCTTGACATGAATCAGCGTCACGGTTTAGTTCAGGGGCGAACACTGCGGACCCGGAACTCACGTAAATCCCCCGGCAGGGGGACGCTGCGCCGATAGGGCGTAAGCGGCCTGACCTAAAGTCCCCCAGTAGGGGGCCGGATGACGGTTGCGCTCAGGTTGAGTCGCGCGCATGCATACCGATAAGGCCTACGTGACAGCGGATTTGGGAACCGACGGCGAGCGGCTCGGAGCGAGGGCTCGCGGTCAAACGAACGGCATCGGCCTCTGCGCGCGCGACCTTGAACGCCTCGGACACGGTCCGAACGTGGACACCGGCACGAAGCCCATCAACCGCGCGCGTTCGAGCAGTCCAAGCGGCCTGACCACCGCAACTCAGCGCGAGACATCGCGTGACGGCGCGTCCGACGTGCCGATGCAGAAGGCATGGTCACGCCGAAGTCGGGAAGTCGCACGGAGCGGTCCGAAGCTAGATCGGCCTCGTCGTCAACGTCGTTGGAAATGCCCGTTACTCCAAACCGCGACAACGCGCCGTGCGCGCCTCACGATGGCTTGATGACCGTGCACGGAAGCGACACCAGCGACTTTTTGAACGCCCTTTGTATGCGGGCCTTCGCTCTTCCGCCGGCCATCCCGGCTGCCTTCGCCGACGTCCCGCTTTGGGCGCGGCCCGTTCTACTCGCTCCCGCCGCGTGGGTTGCAGCGGAGAGCGCATGGACCTACAGCGTCGGGCAGCGCATCGAACGCGCTCAGATGCGGCGGGCGGCGAGCGCTTCCGGCGATCCGCCATCGTTGCCTGGGCCGCCGACCAGATCTTCGGGTGGATGATGCGCTGCGCGCCTGCGCGCTCGTACTCCTCGCGCGCGACATTCCGTGCGTCGGTCATCGGCAGCCACCGACGGCCTGCCTCCTCGGTCATGATCGCGGCCGTCTTGCGCACGGAGCTCTCGTGGCGGATGAGGTCGAAAACGCGAGTGACCTCGGCGGCAGAGACTGGGCCAACCTCAATGCCGGACGCTTTCCGACTAGCCAACGCCGGTATCCGTGTGGCAGCTCCACGCCCTCCTTCCGGCCGTGAGAGTGGTGTTTGGCCGCGACGTTTTGTCCGGCCTTATGCGTGCGACGATCGTATGTGGCAAGTGGGTAGTCCAGGCACCCGTCACCCGCGAGCCCGGCCAGTTCTTCTACAACTAGAACCCCGCGAGGGCGAATGCTGAAGTGGCACGACCGTCCGCAGCGAGGCGTACCGTAGCCATGTACATGTCCAATCCGTATGACTTCAAGCGGATTCAAGACACGCTTCGAACGTCGGCGATCGTGTCGCCGGAGATCTTGGAGTCGTTTCGCAGGTCGGCGATCGTGTCGCCGGAGATCTTGGAGTCGTTTCGCAGGTCGGCGATCGTGTCGCCGGAGATCCTGGAGTCGTTCCGCAGGTCGGTGACCCTTTCGCCGGACGTCGTGAGGACGCTGAAGGAAGCAACACGGTTGCCGACCGCGAACTGGGACGACTTCTTTGTTCGGGTTACGTTGCCGCGCGACGAGTGGCGCGCGGCCCTGGGTGCGATGGCGGATTCAATCGCCTCCGTCCCGGTAGCGGTTCCCGAAGCTTGGGCCGCCGCGGTTGACGACACGCTCACCGAACTCGAAGACGCTGAGATCGATGAGACGGCGGACGAAGCTAGTCCGTGGTACGCGCGACTGACCGTGCGCCAGCGCGTGCTTCTGGTGGTGCACTTCCAAGCAGTTCTCGAAGCCCTCGCTCAATTCATCGAAGACAACGGCGGTGGCTCTATTCCGCCGGCCGTGCGCTCGGGCGTCGTTCTCATCGCAACGACGCTCGCGGCAATACTCGCAACGATGGACGGTCGAGACGACCTCAACGAGTAGCGACAACCGTAGCTACTCCCCCGCCACGACGCTGGCGTAATGCGCTCCGGCTCCCATTTCACGCAGCCCGGCTGCTGTGCGCAGGACTCCCGGACGCGCTCATCATCGCGAGCACGGCGAAACCGTGCGAAAGGCGGACTCCACGCGCTTTGTCGTGGTCGGCAGCGCGTCTTGTTGAGCGTGCGACGTCGGTTTCTGCTCTGCGGGCGGCGTCCGGTGGCGCTCTCCGCATAGCTCCGGCGCCCTGTGGGCACCGACATGATGGTGAACGCCGTCGCGCCTCCGGAGCAGTCGGTCCCTGAGCAGCACCGCCTCGGCCTGCCCTCGACCGTCGCGCTCGTCGTCGGCGGGATCGTCGGGACCGGCATCTTCGGGATCCCGGCCGCGGTCGCGAGCTACGGCTGGCTGACGATCCCGGCGTTCGTGATCGTCGGCGCGGGGTCGATCGCGATCGCGCTGGCCTTCGCGCAGCTGGTCCGGCGCACCGACCGCAGCGGCGGGCCCTACCGCTACGCCGACGACGCGTTCGGGCCGTTCGCCGGGTTCCTGGCCGCGTGGACCTACTGGATCCAGGGCTGGACCGGGCACGCCACGATCAGCGTGGCCGGCGCCGGGTACCTCGCGACGCTGATCGGCGCGGGCGACGGGAAGGGCACGACGCTGGCGCTCTCGAGCGTCATCCTCGTCCTGCCGGTCCTCAACAACCTGATCGGGACGCGCTCGGTCGGCGCGGCGGTGCTGAGCACCACGATCATCAAGATCGCCGCGCTGGCGATCGTCGCGGTCGCCGGCCTGCTCACGTTCGACTCCGGCAACGTCGGCCACGTCACCGCGCACGGCGGCTCGGTCGCCCACGCGCTGCCGGCCTGCTGCGCGCTGCTGCTGTTCTCGTTCCTGGGCATGGAGGGCGCGGCGGTCGCGACCGACCGCGTCAAGGACCCGCACAAGAACGTGCCGCGCGCGATCGTCGGCGGCGTGATCGGCGTCGCCGTGCTCTACCTCGCGGGCACGCTGGCGGTGCAGGGGACGCTCCCGCAGGACACGCTCGCGCAGTCGAGCGCGCCGTTCGCCGACGCCGCGCGCGAGCTGTTCGGCGGCGACTGGGCGGCGAAGACGATGGCGGCGGTCGCGGTGCTCTCCGCGCTCGGCTCGCTCAACGGCTGGAACATGGTCAACGCCGAGATGGTCGCGGGCGCGGCGCGCGACGGCGTCTTCCCGCCGATCGCCGGCACGCGCGACCGGCGCGGGATCCCGGTGCTCGCGTTGATCGTCAACGCCGCGCTGGCGATCGTCCTGATCCTCGCCAACGCGGCGGGCGACGCGCTGTCGTTGTTCACCACCTTGGCGTTGTTGTCCACCTTCGTCTACGTCTTCGGCTACGTGTTGAGCGTCGCCGCCGAGCTGCTGCACGCGCTCACCGACGACACCGGGACCGCCCAGGTCTCCAAGCCCCGCGTCGCCACCGCGACGCTGGCGCTGGCCTTCGCGATCTGGATGGCGGGTGCGGCGGGGCCGAGCGCGGTGCGCGCCGGGACCGTCCTGGTCCTGTTGGGCGTTGTCGCGTACGTGCTCACCCGCTGGCGCGCGCTGCGGCGCTAGGGTCGATCCCATGGCTTGGCACGTGGTCATCGCAGGCGGCGGGTTCGGCGGCTTCTACGCGGCGCGGGCGCTCGAAAGGGCGCTGCCGCCGCAGGCCGCGCGGATCACGCTGGTCAACGACGTCAACTTCATGCTCTACACGCCGCTGCTGCCGGGCGCGGCGGCCGGGACGCTGGAGCCGCGCCACGTCGTGGTCCCGCTGCGCGAGGAGCTCAAGCGCACGCACCTGCGGCTGGGCAGCGTCGTCGGCGGCGACCCGGAGGCGAAGACCGTCACGGTCAAGACGCTGAAGGGCACGACCGAGGAGCTGGCCTACGACCACCTGATCGTGGCGCTGGGCTCCGTCTCCCGGACGCTCCCGATCCCGGGCCTGGCCGAGTACGGCATCGGCTTCAAGTCGCTGCCGGAGGCGATCCGGCTGCGCAACCACGTCCTGCGGACGCTGGAGATCGCCGAGACGCTCGAGGACCCGGCCGAGCGCAAGAAGTGGTTGACCTACGTGTTCGTCGGCGCCGGCTACGCGGGCCTGGAAGGGCTCGCCGAGCTGCAGGACTTCGCGGCCGACGTCATCGACCTCTACCCGCGCTGCCGCACGCAGGGCATGCGCTGGATCCTCGTCGAGGCGCGCGACCAGGTGATGCCCGAGATCCCGAGGCCGCTGGCCGACTTCGCCTCGCGCGAGCTGCGCGGGCGCGGGATCGCGATCCGGACCTCGACGACGCTCGACGAGGTCCGCGAGGACGAGGTCACGCTGTCGGGCGGCGAGGTCGTCCCGACCAAGACGCTGGTCTGGACGGCGGGCGTCAAGCCGTCGCCGGTGATCGCCAACCTCGGGCTGCCGCTCGACGACGCCGGGCGCATCAGGGTCGACAAGACGCTGCGCGTCGACGGCTACGACAGCGTGTGGGCGCTGGGCGACGCGGCCGCGGTCCCGGACCCGGCCAAGAAGGGCCAGAGATCGACGCCGCCGACCGCGCAGCACGCGATCCGGCAGGGCAAGGTCGCGGGCAGGAACGTCGCGGCGGCGATCGGCTCGGGCAAGGTCAGGCCGTTCACGTTCAAGACCAAGGGCGTGTTCGTGGACATGGGCCAGGGGCAGGCCGTGGCGACGACGCTCGGGATCCGCTGGCGCGGCGCGCCCGCGTGGTGGCTGGCGCGGTCCTACCACCTGGCGATGCTGCCGGGCGGCAAGCGCAAGTGGCGGCTGCTGATCGACTGGAACATCCAGCTGCTGTTCGGGCGCGACACGTCCGAGCTGGGCAACCTCGGCCGCGCGCCCGCGCTGGGCGCCGACGACGCCGGCGGGGTCGCCACCGAGACTACGGAAGCACTCGCCGAGCCCAGCTGAAGCGCCTGGCGCGCCAGGGGTCGAGCCGGAGCTGGCTGATGTAGACCCCTTGGCCGCTGGAGTGGACCATCCAGTCGGGGCTGAGCGCGATGCCCTCGTGGACGATCCGGCGCTCGGTCGCGCGCTGCCAGAAGCGGCCAGGCCCGAAGAACACCAGGTCGGCGGGGTGGACGTCGTCGAGGCGTATGCGTTGCTGCTTGGGGATCTCGGCGGCCTGCTGGGCGGCGGTGCGGCCGTGGATCTGCGCGCCCCAGGTCAAGTGCCCCAACTTGAAGACGCGCCAGACGAAGCCGGAGCAGTCGTAGCCGCCGTGGACCTGGCCGCCGAAGTACGCCGACGCCGTGTCGGTCTCGCCGCCCCAGATGTAGGGCATGCCGATCTTGGCGATCGCAAGACGTAGGACTTGCCGCTGCGCGCTCGTGTCGTCCGGCAGCAGGAAGTTGGTGAAGTAGTCCTGGGCCCACTGCGCGGCGGTGCCCTTCCACCTGATGGCGACCGCGAGCGAGTGCGCGGCCTCGGCGCGGGTGATCGCCTGCGTGGGGTAGAGCTCGAAGCGCTCCTGGTTCGCCGGGTGGTTGTCGCGTAGGCCCAGGGCGCGGGCGACGACCTCGAAGCCGAGGGCGGGCGCGGGGTCCAGGCCGGCCTTCCACAGCTCGTGCTGGACCTGGGCCGCGGTGTCCGCCACGCCGAGCTGGCCGGCGAGCAGGCGGTCGAAGCCCGCGACGCTCACGCTGCCGTCGGGGATCGCCGGGATGCGCGGGACGCCGAGCGTGGTCGCGAGCGCGCCGAGGGCGTCGCGGAGCTCGGTCCCGGCCAGCGGGCGCTCGCCGTGGAAGCCGCCGTCGGGGAGGTCGTGCAGCAGCCCGGCGACCCGGACGTCGTGCTGCTCGGCGAGGTTCCATGTCCCGATGCTGACCGCGCGGGCGGGCGCCGTGTGCAGGAGGAACGCCGTCAGGAAGGTCAGCAGGACGCACGCCCCGGCCGCGAGGCGTGGGAGCGTCCGATGGTGCGGCCTACAATCGAGGGACATGAGCAGCATCGCGGACAGCGTCAAGCAGGATCTCACGACCGCCATGAAGGCGGGCGAGAAGGCGCGCGTCGGCGCGCTGCGGCTCGTCCTGTCCGAGTTGCAGAAGGCCGCCAAGGACGGCAACGACGACGAGCAGGCGATCCTGCGCCGTGAGCGCAAGCGCCGCTTGGAGTCCGCTGCCGCCTTCCGGGACGCGGGCCGCGCCGAGCTGGCCGAGGGCGAGGAGTCCGAGGCGGCGGTCATCCAGGGCTACCTCCCGGCGGAGCTGGGCGACGAGGAGCTGCGCGCGATCGTGGCCGACGCGATCGCCGAGACCGGCGCGACCACGCCGAAGGACATGGGCGGCGTGATGAAGGTCGCCGTCGAGAAAGCCGGCGGGCGCGCGGACGGCAAGCGGATCAGCGGGCTGGTGCGGGAGGCGCTGGCATGAGCGTCCGGCGCCAGATCGAGCTTTCCAACGACGTCGCGGCCGCGCTGAGCGGCACGCATGACGCGGTGCTGCGCCAGCTGGAGTCGCACGTCGACTGCGAGCTGTTCCTGCGCGGGAACTTGGTGACCTTGGAGGGCGAGGCGGAGGCCGTGGCGAACGCCGCGGTCGTGGTCCGGGAGCTGGCCGAGCTGATCCAGGGCGGGCACCAGATCACGCCGGGGACGTTGGATGCGGTGACCAGCGCGCTGGACCAGCACGAGTCGCCGGCCAAGGTGCTCGAGGACGTCGTGTGGCGGCATCGCAGCGCGAAGATCGCGCCGAAGTCGGTCAACCAGAAGAGGTACGTGGATTCGATCCGCGCCAACACCGTGACGTTCGGCATCGGGCCGGCCGGCACCGGCAAGACCTTCCTGGCGGTGGCGATGGCCGCGGCCGCGCTCGCGCGCAAGGAGGTCAACCGCATCATCTTGACTCGCCCGGCCGTCGAGGCGGGCGAGCGGCTCGGCTTCCTGCCGGGCGACCTGATGGCCAAGATCGACCCGTACCTGCGACCGCTGTTCGACGCGTTGAACGACATGTTGGATCCGGAGAAGGTCGCCGGGTTCCTGGAGAAGGGCGTGATCGAGGTCGCGCCGCTGGCGTTCATGCGCGGGCGGACGCTGAACGACTCGTTCGTGATCCTCGACGAGGCCCAGAACACGACGCCCGAGCAGATGAAGATGTTCCTGACGCGGCTCGGGTTCGGGTCGAAGATGGTCATCACCGGCGACATCACGCAGGTCGACCTGCCGCGCAACGAGAAGTCCGGGCTGATCGTGGTCGGCGACATCCTGGAGGAGGTCGACGGCGTCGACTTCGTGCGCTTCGGCGGCGGCGACGTGGTCCGGCACCGGCTGGTGCAGCGGATCGTCGAGGCCTACGACGCGCACGACCAGGCTGCGGCGCCGGACCTGCGCAGCGCGGGCAGCGGCGCGGGCGAGCGCAAGCGCGCTTGATGCCCGCGCTCGAGGTGGAGGTGCTCGACGCCGAGCTGGCGGCGGGCCGATCCGACCTGCCGGTCGAGTCTGAGATCATCCGGCTGGTGTCGCTCGCCGTCGCGACCGCCGGTGTGTTCGACGGCCACGTTGCCGTGTCGTTCGTCTCCGAGGAGCGGATCGCGGAGCTGAACGAGGAGTGGCGCTCCAAAGAGGGGCCGACCGACGTGTTGTCCTTCCCGATCGACGAGGATGAAGTTGATGTTGTTGGTCCGCGTGAGCTGGGCGACGTCGTGATCTGCCCGCCGCGCACCGTGAACATCCGCGAGGCGATCGTGCACGGCGCGCTACACCTTGTGGGGATGGATCACGAGACCGATGAGGGCGAGATGCTGGCCGTGCAGGGGGAGATCCTGTCGTGGTGAGCCCCGAGACCCGTGCTGGGCTGATCGCGCTGGCGGGGCGGCCGAACGTCGGCAAGTCCACGCTGGTCAACGCGATCGTCGGCCAGAAGGTCGCGATCGTGTCCGACAAGCCGCAGACGACGCGCCGCGCGATCCGCGGCGTGGCGACGCGCGATGACGCGCAGCTGATCCTGACCGACCTGCCGGGCGTGCAGAGGCCGCTGGACAACCTGACCGAGCGGATGCAGCGGCGCGTCGAGCGCGAGCTGAGCGAGACCGACGTCGCGTTGATGGTGTTGAACGCCGAGCAGGGCGTGGGTCCGGGCGACCGCTGGATCGCCAACCTGCTGAGGAACGCGCCGTGCCCGGTGGTCATCGCGGTCAACAAGGTCGACCGGCTGGACCGGCCGCACACGATCCTCGCGCTCGAGGCCGCGGGCGAGCTGGGGATCGCCGACGAGATCTTCCCGATCAGCGCGCGCAAGGGGACGGGGGTCGAGTCGCTGGCCGATTACCTCTTCCGCGTCGTGCCGGAGTCGCCGTTCCTGTTCGGCGCGGACGAGCTGAGCGACCTGTCGCCGTTCGTCCACCTCGCCGAGCTGATCCGCGAGCAGATCCTGCGCCGGACGTTCGAAGAGGTCCCGCACGCGGTCGAGGTCGTCGTGGAAGAGGTCGACACCGAGCGCGAGGACCTGACGGTCGTGCGCGCCAGGGCGTGGGTGGAGACCGAGTCCCAGAAGGGCATCCTCGTCGGCGCCGGCGGCAAGATGATCCGCGCCATCGGCACCGCCGCCCGCAAGGAGCTCCAACGCGACCTCGGCACCAAGGTCCACCTCGACCTCCAAGTCCGCGTCCGCCGCGGCTGGCGCGGCGACGACGCCCTCCTCGACCGCCTCGGCTTCGACAACTAACGCCACCCCGGCGCGCCGCGCTCTCCGCCGTCCTCGCTACACGCGCCTCGTCGTCGCGGTGGCGCGACCGCTGCGGGGCGGTCGGCCTGAGCTGCTCTGCCGGCGTTTCGCAACCGGTGTGTTGTCGCTCCGGCACCGCCGGCGTCGCGCTCTCCGCCGGGCGTCGTGGTCGAGCAAGTCATCAACTTCGCGGCGCGCGGCGATTGTTGTAGGTGTGCGCCGACCAGGGCGCGCCGCTGGGCGGCGCGCCCGGGTGGTCAGGCCATCTGGGGGATGCGTTCGACGGCGTCGGTGTAGAGGGGCAGGGTCTGCTCGATGCCTTCGGCGGTGTAGCCGGAGGTGAGGGTGAGGTTGTCGACGACCAGCTCGGCGTCGATGATGGAACGGCGGAAGCGCATGTCCTCGCGGACGGCGTCGAGCTGGGCGTGGGTGCCGTGGAGGATGAAGCAGCCGTTCATGAACGTGTTGGGGTCCATGAGGATGAGGTCGAAGCTGTCGATCCGGCCCCCTTCCTGCAGCTCGCCGTACAGCGCGGTGGCTTCGGCGAGCACCTCGAGCCCGTGCTGCTCGCGCCCCCGAACCGGCTGACCCCAGCTGATGACGAGCACTCGATCGGCCATGGCAGGCCTCCTTGCGGTGCGGTCCGGCCCTATGCCGGGCCTGTCGACGCGCGATGCTCTCACCCTCGCGCAGCGTTCGCCAACCTTGCCTAGCGCTCCGCTTCACGGCGCGTCGAGCGGAGCATCAACCACACGCCCGGCAGCGAGCAGACCAGCGCGATCAGCGCGACGACGAGGCCGGCGCCGGGGCCGTCGAGGACCGCCGCGAGCACGAACGACCCGACCAGGATGTAGGCCATGGTCGCCAGACCGGCGCGGCGGGCGCGCGCTCGGCGGGCCTCCGGGCCGAGCGTCGTCGTCGGCCGGCCGGTGCGCTCGTGGCGGCGGATGATCGCCGCGGCGCCGGGCCAGGGGGAGAGGCTGAGGAGGCCGAGCGCCAGCATCGTCCAGCGCAACCACGGCGTGTCCCAGAACACGACGGCGACCGGGAACGCGAGGACCCCCGCGGCGATCTCGACGCGGCGGACCCAGCGCAGCGCGGCGATCGGATCATCGCCGAGCGGCGGTGGGGCGAGACGACGGGCCATGCCATCGGCGTACCCATAGGATCGGCGCATGCCCCGCGACCCCGAGGCCCCGGAGATCCTCGCCGCGTTCGCCGACGTGCTCGACGAGGTCGCGGTCGCCGGCGACGTCGAGCGCTGCAAGTGGTTCGGCACCCCGGCCGCCAAGGTCGAGGGCAGGATCTTCGTCGCGATCTGGCGCGGGCGGATCGTCGCCCGGATCGGCGCCGAGGAGGTCGACGCCCGGATCGCCTCCGGCGGCGGCGAGCGCTTCGACCCGTCCGGCAAGGGCATGGGGATGAAGGACTGGCTCGACGCCACCGCCGAGCCCGACGAGTGGATGGAGCTCGCGCTCAGCGCGATCGCCTTCACCGCGGGCGAATGACCATCAACAACTCTCGTTGATGTAGCCCTTGCTCCCGGGCGTGAGGACGTCGCGGTCGCGGTAGAGCACCGAGATCGAGCCGCCGCGCGCCCGGCACGCGGCCCGGAACCCGGCGATGCCGCCGTTGTCGGGGTACTCGACCTCGAAGACCTCGTCGCCGTAGGTCCTCATGTACGTGTCGCACTCGCCGTAGGCCTGGCACTCCTCGGCGATCGCGAAGTCGAACCCCAGCGCGCGACCGGCCGGAGCCAGCTCGGCCGTGTTCTTCTGCGCGATCGCCAGGCCATCGTCGTGGGCGCGGCGGATCAACATGGAGGCGAACGCCTTGTTGTCGCTCAACGTCAGGACGCCCTTCGAACGGCTGTAGGAGTCCAGGTTGTCGGGCTCGACCGCCTGGAACCCGGACTGCGCGCACCGGTCGATCCATGAGCCCACGACCTTCGCCAGCGCGCGGCGCCTGCGCGCCGACGACGTGTCGAGCAGCCGCTCGCCCCAGGCCTCGTCGACGACCGGCCGCCCGTGCTTCTTCAACAGCAGGTCCGGATGCGCGCGCCGCCAGTGCGCGAGCTCCGCCGGCTGCGTCTGGAACGCGTTGACGTAGCAGACGCTGTACAGGCCGGGAACCGGCGGCGCCGCGCGGTCGCGGTCCACGATCCGGACCTCGGCGGCAGGCGCGTAGGCGCCCCCGAGCTGGTAGTCGAACACGGCGTTGGCAGGCGGCAGCAGCATCGGTCCCTCCATTCTGACCCCAACACGATCGTGCTTGCTTTTGATCGTTTCACCATGTATTCATGCACAAATGAGCATCACGGGAGACGAGATCGCCACGCAGCCCGCGCTGTGGCCGCGTGCCGCGGCCCTGGCGGCGGACCACACGAGCGACCTCCCGCGCCCCGGCGAGCGGGTGCTCGCGATCGGCTGCGGCACCTCCTGGTTCGTCGCCCAGGCCTACGCGACGCTGCGCGAACGCGCCGGGCTCGGCCCGACCGACGCCTTCGCCGCCTCCGAGCTGCCCCACGGCTCCGGCCGCCGCTACGACGCGGTCGTCGCGATCTCGCGCTCCGGCACGACCTCCGAGGTCGCCCACGCGCTCACCGGTCACGACCTCGCCGACCGCTCGACCGCGCTCGTCGCGGTCGACGACACGCCCGTCGCGCACGCCGCCGACGCCACGATCGTCCTCGACTTCGCCGACGAGGAGTCGGTCGTCCAGACCCGCTTCGCGACCTCGGCGCTGACGCTCCTGCGAGAGCACGTCGCACCCGGAGCGGCGGCCACCGCAGCCCACGACGGCGCCCAGGCCCTCGCCGACCCGCTCCCGATCGCCGACCTCGCCGCCTACGACCAGTGGACCTTCCTCGGCCGCGGCTGGACCGTCGGCCTCGCCGCCGAGGCCGCCCTGAAGATGCGCGAGGCCGCCCAGGCGTGGACCGAGAGCTACCCGCTGTTCGAGTACCGCCACGGCCCGATCGCGATCGCCGCGCCCGGCCGCGTCGTCTGGTCGCTCGACCCGCTCGACCAACCCCTACAGGAAGAGCTCGCGCGCACCGGCGCGACCGTGATCGCCCACGATCGCGACCCGCTCGCCACGCTCGTCCAGATCCAGCGCACGGCGGTCGCGCTGGCCCAACACCACCAACTCGACCCCGACCGCCCGCGCAACCTGACGCGGTCGGTCATCCTGCCCGACCACGACCTCGAGCCCCTGCACTAGCGCCCATCTGGAGGAGAGACAGCGCCATGAAGAGCATGAAGGCGGTGGCCGCGATCGTGGCCGCCGCGGGCCTGACCACCGGCCTCGCCGCCTGCGGCGGCAGCAGCAGCGACAACGCCGCCAACGACACCAACAAGACCGTCAGCATCACCGTCTGGCACGGGCAGAACCAGTCCGCCGCCAAGGTGTTCAACCAGCTCGTCGGCAGGTTCAACGCGACCCACCCGAGGATCCATGTCAACTCCGAGGTCGGCGCGCCGTCCGACGCGCTGCTCCAGAAGGTCACGACCGCGCTGGCCGGCGGCAAGTACCCCGACATGGCCTACATCTTCGGGTCCAACGCCGCGAACCTCGCGCGCAGCCCGAGGGTGCTCGACCTCACCGACGTCGTCAAGCAGCCCGGCTGGAACTGGAGCGACTTCTACCAGGCCGCCCGCGAGACGGTGACGATCGACGGCAAGGTCCGCGCGGTCCCGTCCGACATCGACGCGCTCGCCGTCGTCTACAACAAGAGGCTCTTCAAGGACGCGGGCGTCCCGCTGCCCAGGGCGCCGTGGACGTGGGACGACTTCGTCGCCACCGCCAAGAAGCTGACCAACTCCTCGAAGGGGACCTTCGGGACCGGCTGGCCCGCAACCGGCGACGAGGACACCGTCTGGCGCATCTGGCCGATGGTCTGGAGCGCCGGCGGCGACGTGCTCTCCAGCGACGGCAGGTCCGTCGGCTACCAGGGCGCGTCCGGCCTCAAGGCGCTGACGACCGCCCAGCAGCTCCAGCAGGACAGGTCGGTCTACCTCGACAAGACGACCGGCTCCGAGCAGATGTACCGCGTGTTCAACAACAACCGCATGGCCATGGTCCCGACCGGCCCGTGGGAGCTGCCCGACATCAACAGCGCCAAGGTCGACTACGGTGTCGTCCCGATGCCGACCTACGGCGGCCAGCAGGTGACGATCTCCGGCCCCGACACGTGGATGTTGTTCAACAACGGCAAGGCCAAGAGCGCCGCCGTCGAGACGTTCGCGCAGTGGCTGACCCAGCCCGAGCAGGACGCGGTCTGGGACATCGACGCCGGCTCGCTGCCGCTGCGCCACAGCTCCGCCGAGCAGCAGGTCTGGAAGGACCACGCCGCCAAGGTCGTCGGCGTGCAGGACTTCGTCGACCAGCTCGACACCGCCCGCGTGCGCCCGACGGTCGAGGCCTATCCGAAGCTCAGCGAGGCCTTCGGCCAGGCGATCACCGGCGTGCTGCTGGGCCAGAAGCAGCCGCAGGACGCGCTGAACGACGCGGTGGCCGGCGGCAACAGGGCGCTCTCGGGCTCCTGATCGTGGGCACGGTCTTCGCCCAGGCGCCGCGTCGCGCCCCCGAGCGCTCCGGCGCCGGGGCGCAGCGGCCGGCGCCGCGTCGATCGCTCGCCCAGCGGGTGTTCGGCGCGACGCCGACCGCGTGGCTCTACGTCATGCCCGCGGTGATCATCATCATCGGGTTGGCGATCGTGCCGCTGGTGTGGTCGGCGTTGCTGAGCGCGCAGGACAAGGACCCGATCGCCGAGACCACCAAGTACGTCGGGCTCCAGAACTACAAGGACCTCTTCGACGACCCCGCCTTCACCGGCGCGGTCGACCACACGCTGCTCTACACGGCGCTGTTCGTCCCGCTCAGCATCGGCGGCGGGCTGCTGCTGGCACTCGCGCTCAACCGCCGGATCAAGTTCATCGGGGTCTACCGGACGCTCGCGTTCGTCCCGGTCGTCGTCAGCGCCACGATCCAGGGCGTCCTGTTCTCCTTCATCTTCGACGACCAGTTCGGCGTCGCCAACGCGCTGCTCGACAAGCTCGGCCTCGCGCCGCAGCCGTTCTTCGCCGACGGCACGCAGGCCTTGCTGCTGCTGGTCCTCGCCAGCCTCTGGGCCGGGACCTCGTGCATCTCGTTCTGCGCGGTCGTCTTCCTCGCCGCGCTCCAGGACGTCCCGAAGGAGCTGAGCGAGGCCGCCGCGATCGACGGCGCGCGGCGCTGGGGGATCTTCCGCCACGTGACGCTCCCGGCGCTGGCGCCCGTCCTCGTGTTCCTGCTGCTGTGGCAGACCGTCGAGGCGATCCAGCTCTTCGACATCGTCTACGGCTCGACCTCCGGTGGCCCCGGCCAGTCGACGGTCGTGGTCGTGTACTACATCTACCGCTCGATCCGCGACGTCGCCTACGGGACCGGCGCGGCCGCGGCGTTCGTGGTCGCCGGCGGGCTGATGCTCGTCACGCTGCTCGCCTGGGGCGCCGCGCACGTGCGGACCCGCCGGATCGCGAGGGCGACCGCGTGATCGCCGCGCTGCGCCGCCGCCTGCCGTTCGACCCGTGGCACCTCGTGCTCGCGCCCGCGACCGCGCTGCTGGCCGCGCCGCTGGTGTGGATGCTGCTCGCGTCGTTCATGAACAACCAGCAGCTCAACCGGTTCCCGCCGACGATCATCCCGGGCTCGCTGCACACCGACGGCTACAGCTACCTGTTCGCCAACGCCGAGCTGCCGACGTGGTTCCTGAACTCGGCGATCGTCAGCCTCGTCTGCGTCGCGGCCAACCTGGTGTTCTGCTCGATGGCCGGCTATGCGTTCGCGCGGCTGGCCTTCCGCGGCTCGCGCCTGCTGCTGGCGATCATGTTGGGGACCTTGCTGATCCCCTACCAGCTGACGCTGATCCCGACGTTCATCATCATGGAGAGGCTGCACCTGATCGACACGCTCGGCGCGGTGATCGTCCCGTCGCTGGTGCTGCCGTTCGGCGTGTTCCTGCTGCGCCAGTTCTTCCTGTCCTTGCCCCGCGAGGTCGAGGAGGCGGCGTGGATCGACGGCTGCTCGCGCTGGAAGATCCTGTGGACGATCGTGCTGCCGCTGGCGCGCCCGGCGCTGTCGACGGTCGCGGTGATCACGTTCCTGGTGACCTGGAACGACGTGTCGTGGCCGGCGATCGCGCTGTCCTCGGAGACGCGCGACACGCTGCCGCTGGGGATCGCGAGCTTCAAGAGCCGGACGCAGACCAACGAGTCCGCGATCATGGCGGCCAACGTGCTCGCCACGCTGCCGGTGCTACTGGCCTTCCTGGCCGCGCAGAAGACGTTCGTCCGCTCGCTCGCCTCGTCGGCGGTGAAGGGCTAGGTAGGGAGTCTCGAGATGACCCAGGGCATCAACATCAACAACGTCTGGAAGACGTACGACAACGGCGTCGATGCCGTGCGTGACGTCTCGCTGGACGTCGGCGAGGGCGAGTTCGTCGTCCTCGTCGGGCCGTCGGGCTGCGGCAAGTCGACGCTGCTGCGGATGATCGCGGGGCTGGAGGAGGTGACCGCGGGGTCGATCCACATCGCCGGCCGCGACGTCACCGACGTCGCGCCGCCAGACCGCGACATCGCGATGGTCTTCCAGAACTACGCGTTGTACCCGCACATGAGCGTGCGCGAGAACCTGGGCTTCGGGCTGAAGCAACGCAGGACCGCGAGGGCCGAGATCGCTCGGCGCGTCGAGGAGGTCGGCGCGATGCTCGGCCTCGGGGAGCTGATGCACCGGCGCCCGGCGCAGCTGTCCGGCGGCCAGCGCCAGCGCGTGGCGATCGGCCGCGCGCTCGTGCGCGAGCCCGCGGCGTTCCTGCTCGACGAGCCGCTGTCGAACCTCGACGCCAAGCTGCGGACGTCGATGCGCAGCGAGCTGGCGCGGCTGCACGACCGCCTGAGGACCACGACGGTCTACGTGACCCACGACCAGGTCGAGGCGATGACGCTGGGCGACCGAGTTGTCGTCCTACGCGACGGCGTCGTGCAGCAGAGCGACCACCCGCAAGTGCTGTATGAACGCCCGGCGAACCTGTTCGTAGCCGCGTTCATCGGGTCGCCCGCGATGAACCTCGTCGAGGCCGAGGTGCGCGACGGCGGCCGTGTCGTCGCGTTCGCCGAGCACGAGCTGGCGCTGCCGGCGGGGTCGTCGCTGAGCGGGCTGAGCGGCAAGGTGATCCTGGGGATCCGGCCGAGCGCGCTCGAGCTCGACGGCCCGCGGGCCGAGGCGGGCTGGCCGGCGCTGCCGGTCGCGCTCGATCTTGTCGAACATCTCGGCGACGAGATGCACGCGTCGTTCAAGGTCCAGGCGCCGCGGGTCACCGCGGACGCGGTCCGGGCGGCGGCCGACGCCGAGGGCGACGACGCCGACGCGCTGCTGCTGGCCGACGACGACTGCGCGCGCTTCACCGCCGTGCTTGGCGGGCGCCGGCTGGTCCGGGCGGGCGACGCGGTGACGCTGCGCGTCGACCACACGCAGCTGCACGCGTTCGACTGCGCGACGGGGGAGTCGCTGACCGCGGGCACGGCGGGCGCGGGCGGCGCCGCGCCGGGCGAGTCCTACACCAACTCGACGTCGACCCCGAGCGCCGCGAGCGCCTGACGCTCGTCGGCGTCCGCGTCGGCGGTCGTGATCAGGCCGTGGATCGCGTCGGCGCCGCAGATGCGCGCCAGGGCGGTCGCGCCGACCTTCGTGCCGTCGGCGACGGCGATCACGCGCTGCGCGCGCTCGGCCATGATGCGGTTCGTGTGCGCCTCGACCTCGCGGTGCGTCGACAGGCCGGTCCTGGCGCCGATGCCGTCGACGCCGACGAACGCGAGGTCGACATGAAGCTGTTGCAGGACCGACTCGGCCAGCGGGCCGACCAGCTCGAACGACGCGCTGCGCGCCACGCCGCCGGTGACGACGAGGCGGATGTTGGAGCGCACGGCCAGCTCGGCGGCGATGTTGATGGCGTTGGTCACGACCGTCAGCTCCTCATAGGCGACGAGCGCGCGGCCGATCTCGGTCGTGGTGGTCCCGCCGGTCAGCGCGATCGACATGCCGTCCCGGACGTGGGCCATCGCGGCCTGCGCGATCCGCAGCTTCTCCTCGCGCTGGCGTGAGGAGCGGTAGCGCATCGGCAGCTCGTACAACCCGCCGATCGCGACCGCGCCGCCGTGGGTGCGCTCCAGCAGGCGCTGCTCGTGCAGCGCCTGCAGGTCCCGGCGCACGGTGGCGGGGGAGACGTCGAGGTCGCGCGTGAGGTCCTCGACGTCCACGTTCCCGCGTTCCGAGAGCGCCTGCAGGATGGCTCCCAGTCGCTCGGCGCGGTTCATCGGGCGCAGCGTACGCGGTTCCTCGGTCGCGCTCATGCGTTGACGGTCACGCGTCCTCGTGCGCGCTCGGCCAGCGCGCGGGCGCGGGCGGCGTCGAAGGTCCCGGCGCCCTCGGCCTCGGCGTTGGCGGTGGCGGCGCCGAGCGCGACGGCCAGCGCGTCGGGCCAGTCGGAGCCCGCGTCGTTGGCGGAGAGCAGGCCGGCGAGGAACGAGTCGCCGGAGCCGGTCGGGTAGGGCGCGACGACGTCGAGGTCGCCGTGGATCGTGCGGCCGTCGGGCGTGAGCATCAGCGCGCCCTCGGCGCCGAGCGTGACGACCGCGAGCGCGTGGGCGGCGTCGGCGCCGCCCGCGATCGCGCGGTCGCGCAGCGCCGCGGCGGCGGTCGCGGGGTCGTCGTGGCCGGTGAGGTCGCGCGCCTCGTGCTGGTTGACCTTGACGAGGTCCGGGCCCGCGGCGAGCGCGGCGGCGAGGGTGGCGTCGTGCTGGTCGACGGCGACGAGCGCGTCGGCCTCGTGGCCGGCGTGGACGAGCAGCGCGGCGTCCTCGGCCGCGATGTGGGGCGGCATCGAGCCGGAGATCGACAGCCAGCGCGCGCCGCCGCGGACGGTCGCGCGGACCGCGGCGACGAACGTCTCCCAGGCCACCGGGCCGGGGTTGACGCCGCGCTCGTAGAACTCGGTCATCTGCCCGCCGGCGTGGGCGACGGAGAGCGAGGAGCGGGTCTCGCCCTCGCCCCAGACGGTCTCGACCCTGACGCCCTGCTCGATCAGCTCGTCGGCGATCCAGCGGCCGGCGTGGCCGGCGAGCAGCGCGACGGCGACGACGTCGGCGCCGAGCGTGTGGGCCGCGCGGGCGACGTTGAGGCCCTTGCCGCCGGCGCGGGTGATGAGGCGGTCCGGGCGGTGGATCTCGCCGACGCTGACGTCGGAGACGATGAACAGCTTGTCGATGGAGGGGTTCGGGGCGGCACAGACGATCATGGTGCTCCTAGCGTGCCACGCCGAGGACGTCTTCGAGGGTCGGCTGTCCGGCATCCCCGCCCGCTCGGGTGCTCAGGGTGCCGGCGGCGGTGGCGTGGGCGAGCTGGGTTGGGAGGTCGTGGCCGTCGAGGCGGGCGCGGATGAAGCCGGCGTCGAAGGCGTCGCCGGCGCCGACGGTGTCGACGATCGGGACGGTGGGTGCGGGCGCTGCGACCCGCAGCGTCTCGCCGCTGGTCACCGCGAGGGCGCCCTGCGCGCCGAGCTTGACGACGACCGTCGCGCCGCGGGCGGAGAGCTCGCGCGCGGCCTGCTCGACGTCCACGCTCCTCGCCAGGCCGCGGGCCTCGGCGGCGTTGGGGAGCAGGACGTCGGCGTCGAGCAGCCAGGCGGGCGCGTCGAAGCGCTCGGCGGGGTCGTAGTTGGTGTCCACGGAGACGACGGCCGCGACGTCGCGCGCGGCGTCGAGGAGGTCGGCGCCGCGCTCGCGCAGCGCGCGGATCAGGAAGACCGACGTGACGTGGACGTGGCGTGGCTTGGCGGCGCGGATCGCACGGCACGCCGAGGCGACGTCGAGGTCGTCGATCGCGCCGGAGTGCGTGAGGATCGCGCGGTCGTCGTCGCGGAGCAGGTGGACGCTGAGGCCGGTCGGCTGCGCCGCGCGCTGGAGCTGGTCGAGGTGTACGCCTCGGTCGGCCAGCCGCTGCGTGACGAGCGCGCCGAGGTCGTCGTCGCCGACCGCCGCGGCCAGCGCGGTGCGCAGGCCGAGTCGCCCCAGCGCCGCCGCGCAGATCCCGCCGGAGCCGCCGAGCGCGACGGTCGCCGTGACGTCCTGCTCGGCCTGGCCGAAGCGCGGGACGACGTCGCCGGAGAGCAGGAGGTCCGGGTTGAGGTCGCCGACGACGAGGACGTCCAACATGGTGGTCTTGACGCTAGAGGCCCGCGGGCAGCGCGCCGGCGTGGGCGGCGAGCAGCTCGGTGACGACCGCGTCGATCTCGTCGAGCGTGAGCGACGCCGCGGTGTTGGGGTCGAGCATCGCGGCGTGGCGGACGTGGTCCGGGTTGCCGTCGAGCGCCGCGCGGACCGTGAGGTCGGCGACGTTCAGGAACGTGCGGTTCAGCGCGGCGAGCTGCGGCGGGTAGTCGCGGACGATCGTGGGGCGCAGGCCGGTCTTGTCGACGAGGATCGGGACCTCGACGGCCGACTGGGGCGGGAGCTGGGCGATCAGCCCGTCGTTGCGGACGTTGCCGTAGATCGTGCGCTGCTGGCCGGTGACCATCGAGTGGATGATCTCGGGCGCGTACTCGTAGCAGCGCTCGTCAGGCAGCGGGGCGCCGGAGTCCAGCGCGGCGCGGACGTCGTCGTACTCCTGGAGGTTCTCGAGCGAGCGGCGGACGTACTCGCGCGGCTCCAGCCGGAAGCGCTCGACCTCGGCGGGGTGGTGCAGGAACCACGGGAGGTACTCGGAGGAGTGCTCGGAGGACTCGGTCGGGAAGTAGCCGAGCTTCTTGTACATCTCGACCCGTACACGTCGGCTCAACTCAGGGTCCTTGGCCAGCGCGGCGTCGAGCAGCGGGTACAGGTCCTCGCCCTCGCGCTCGAAGCGCAGGATGAACGCCTGGTGGTTGACGCCCGCGCCGGTGAAGCTGACCTCCTCGAACGGGACGCCCGCCAGCTCGGCGATCTGCCGCGTGGTGTTCTGCACCGAGTGGCACAGGCCGACAACTTGCTTGTGCGGCGAGGCCTCGGCGTAGGCCTGGATCAGGATCGCCATCGGGTTGGTGTAGTTCAGGAACCACGCGCCCGGCGCGACCGCGGCGAGGTCCTCACCGATTCCGAGCATGACCGGGATCGTCCGCAGCGCGCGGAAGATGCCGCCGACGCCGAGCGTGTCGCCGATCGTCTGCGTCAGCCCGTGCGCGTCCGGGACGTCGAAGTCCTTGACCGTCGCCTCGTGCATCCCGACCTGGACCATGTTGATGGCGAAGTCGCAGCCGTCGAGCGCCGCGCGCCGGTCGAGGTGCGTGGAGATCCGCGCGCCGGCGCCCTTGTCGCCGTCGATCCGCTCCGCGACGCGCCTCGCCGTCTCGAGCCGACCTTCGTCGATGTCGTGCAGCGCGATCTCCAGCGTCCCGGCCAGCTCGGCGTACGAGAACAGATCCGTCAGCAGCTCCCGCGTGAACGAGACGCTCCCGGCGCCGATGAACGCGATCTTCGTCATGCCCGCATCCTACGCATGAGCGATATTGATCGTCTAGGCCATAACCGCGCAATTCCGCGCGCTGACTGCAAAGCTCGGGTAGTAGGATGCTACGTAGCAACGTGCTACATTTCGCCCATGTCGACGATGCCCACCCGGATCGACCAAGCGCTCTTCGACGCGGCGAGGGCCGCCGGCGAGGTGCACAGCCGCAGCGCCGCGCAGCAGCTGGCCCACTGGGCGCGCATCGGCAAGGAGCTGGAGTCGTCGCCGGGCGTCACCCACGGCGAGATCGCGCGTGTGCTCGCCGGCCAGGCGTCGTACGACGACCTGAAGGACGAGCGGGCGCAGGCGATCGTGCGAGCGGAGTGGGACGTGCAGTTGACCGAGCGCCTCGCGTCGCTCGACCTCGAGAGTGAGCTGCGCGCGACCGGGAAGCCGTGGTACGTGGGCGACGAGAACGGCAATGTCGTCGTGCGCGGCGACGCAGCTGACGCCGCTGCGTGAGCACACAGACCCTGCATGTCCTCGCCGGGCCGAACGGCTCCGGCAAGTCGACGTTCGTCCGCGTGGCGCTCCAGCCGCTGACGCGCCTGCCGTTCATCAACGCGGACGTGATCGCCGCGGAGCGCTGGCCGGGGGCGGAGGAAGAGCACGCCTATGACGCGTCGCAGGCCGCGGCGCAGGCACGTGACGAGGCCATCGCCGCGCGCAGGTCGTTCATCACCGAGACGGTCTTCAGCCACCCGAGCAAGGTCGACCTGATCACGCAGGCCCTCGAAGCGGGCTACGTCGTGAAGCTGCACGCGATCGTGGTCTCCGAGGACATCGCGGTGGTGCGCGTCGGGCATCGCGTGGGGCTCGGCGGTCACTCCGTGCCCGAGACGAAGATCCGCGAGCGCTATCGCCGTCTGTGGTCGCTCGTCGCAGCGGCCTGCCCGCTCGTCCACCGCGCGACCTTCTACGACAACATGTCGGACCGCGCTGCGTATCGCGTCATGGCGACCTACGAACACGGTCGCCCCCTGCACCCGCCGGCTTGGCCTACCTGGGCCCCGGCCGAGCTCACCGCGCTGGGCGGTTAAACGGGAACGGACCCGAGCAACCGTCGTCGCTCGGGTCCGCACCGTGGATGTCCCCTCCGGTGGGAGGCGTATAGGTGGCGAAAGATCTCGACTCAGATCCATGGCGGTCCCGTTTGCGATGGCGCCGCGCTCCCTCCAGAAGCGACGCTCATCAGCAGGGCCGACCCGTCCTTGGGTCGCATTCGCCTGTTGTCTCTCCGGTTGTCGGCGGGGTCCCCGTCTCCTGGAGTGCCGTTCCTGCCCGAACGGACGTCTGTCCTAGTCGGCCCCTCCACGACACCCAGAAAATGCGGGTTTCCGGCGGTCCGCCCGGTCCGGGCGTACCCTCTGACGTGTCGCATGGCTGACCACGCGCCCCCACCGCAGGACGACCGCGCGCCCGCGCTCGTGCGCGCGCTGGACGTCGCGACCTCCGGCGTCCTGGTCTGCGACGCGAGGACGCCGAGCCCGGCGATCACCTACGTCAACGGCGCGTTCGAGCGGCTGTTCGGCCGCACCGCGCAGGAGCTCGTCGGCTACGACGTCGCCCAGCTCGTGGGCGAGGCGATCGAGGACACGGGCGCTCGCCACGCGCTCGCGGCCGCGCTGCACCACCAGACCGCGCACGAGGCGACGTTCGTCCTGCACCGCCGCGACGGCACCTCCTTCCGCGCGGAGATGCGCATCACGCCCGTGCGCGACGGCGACGGCGCCGCCACCGACTGGATCGCCGTCGTCGACGACGTCACCGACCGCCTCGACGCGCTCGACCAGCTCGCGCTCGCCGAGGCGCGCTACCGGACGCTCGTCGAGCACGTCCCCGCCGTCGCCTACATCGCCGACTGGGACGCGCACGCGACGTTGACCTACATCTCGCCCCAGATCGAGCGGCTGCTCGGCTGGCCGCCGCAGGCGTTCATCGACGACCAGGACCTCTGGTACCGCTGCATCCACCCGGCCGACGTGCAGCGCGTCAAGCAGGCCGAGCGCGACTCCTACGCCGCCGGCACGCGCGTCGACATCGAGTTCCGGATGATCGCCCGCGACGGCCGCGAGCTGTGGGTCCGCGACAAGGAGACCGTCGTCCGCGGCGCCGACGGCGCGCCGCGCTTCTCCCAGGGCGTCCTGGTCGACGTCACCCCGACGCGCGCGACCGAGAGCGAGCTGGCCGACGAGCGCCACCGCGCGCAGCGCTACCTCGACATCGCCGGCGCGATCATCGTGATCCTCGACGCCGACGCGCGGATCACGCTGCTCAACCGCGCGGGCGCCGAGCTGCTCGGCTACGACGAGGGCGAGCTGATCGGCCGCGACTGGTACGACGCCGTCGTGCCGCAACGCCTACAGGAACAGGGGCGCGCCGCCTACGCCGAGGAGCTGCAGGCCGAGGCCGACGACGCCGTCCACGAGTCGGTCGTCGTCACGAAGTCCGGCGAGGAGCGCACGATCGCCTGGCGCGACACGGTCGTCCGCGACGCCGACGGCAGCGTCAACGCGATGATGTCGAGCGGGGTGGACCTGACCGAGCGCCGCGCGGCCGAGGAGCAGATCGCCTACCTCGCCTACCACGACTCGCTCACCGGCCTGCCCAACCGCGCGCTGCTGCAGGAGCACCTCGACCTCGCGCTCGCCAGGGCGCGCCGCAGCGGCCACGCGGTCGGCCTGCTCTACCTCGACCTCGACGGCTTCAAGCTCGTCAACGACTCGCTCGGCCACCCGGCCGGTGACGAGCTGCTCTGCCACGTGACGATGCGCCTGTCCGAGCGCCGCCGCGGCTCCGACCTGCTCGCGCGCCAGGGCGGCGACGAGTTCCTGCTGCTGCTCACCGGCCTGGAGCGCCAGGAGGCCGAGCAGCACGCGCGCGGCGTCGCCGACGACCTGCTCGCCGCGATGGCCGAGCCGTTCAGCATCTCCGGCGCCGAGTTCCACATCGGCGCGTCGATCGGCGTCTCGCTCTACCCGCGCGACGCCGCCGACGCCGACGAGCTGCTGCGCCACGCCGACGCCGCGATGTACGCCGCGAAGGCCGCGGGGCGCAACACGGTCACGGTCTACAACGGCGACCCGCACGAGCCGCTCGAGCGCCTGAGCATGACCTCGCGCCTGCGCAAGGCGCTGGACCGCGGCGAGCTGATCCTGCACTGGCAGCCGATCGTCGACCCCCGCGACGGCGCCCTCCGCAAGTTGGAGGCCTTGGTCCGCTGGCAGGACCCGTTCCGCGGCCTGGTCATGCCCGACGACTTCATCGCCTTCGCCGAGGAGACCGGCTTCGTCGACCGCGTCGGCGACTGGGTCGTCGGCGCCGCGCGCGACCAGATCCTCGCGTGGGAGCGCGACGGCTTCCGCCCGCCGCGCGTGACCGTCAACGTCTCGCCCCGTCAGCTGCGCCGCCCGGACTTCGGCGCGCGCCTGCTCGGCCTCGTCACGCCGGACGAGATGGCCGACCGCTTCACGGTCGAGATCACCGAGTCCGCCGCCATGGCCGACCCACTGCGCACCGACCCGGTGCTCGCCGACCTCGTCGCGGCCGGCGTCGAGATCGCCGTCGACGACTTCGGGGCCGGCTACTCGTCGCTGAGCCGCCTGCGCACGCTGCCCGTCCAGGTGCTGAAGATCGACAAGACGTTCCTGCAGGGCGTCCCGCACGACGTCCAGGCGACCGCGATCGTCACCGCGATCATCGAGCTGGCGCGCGCGCTCGGGATGGAGGCGGTCGCCGAGGGCGTCGAGAACGAGGACCAGCGCGCGTTCCTCGTCGACCGCGGCTGCCCGCTCGCCCAGGGCTACCTGCTGGGCCGCCCGGCACCGGCCGACGAGATCGAGCCGCTGCTCGAGCGCGTCGGTTCCGGAAGTCCCTCATGAGCTAGACGCTGTGGACGGCACTCGGCCGAACGCCTCGTAGACTCCGGCGCCCATGGAGCCGAGCGCGATCAACTACGACGCCCAGGGCCTCGTGCCCGTCGTCATCCAGGACTGGAACTCCGGTGAGGTCCTGACCTTGGCGTACGCCAACGCCGAAGCGGTCGCGCGGACGCGCGAGACCGGCGAGCTCCACCTGTGGTCGCGCTCGCGCAACGAGCTGTGGCACAAGGGCGCGACCTCCGGGCACACGCAGCAGGTCAAGGGCCTGCGCTACGACTGCGACGCCGACGCGCTCGTCGCGCTGGTGATCCCGAACGGCCCGGCGTGCCACACCGGTGAGCGCACCTGCTTCTACCGCGGCGACATGGCGCCCGCGCCGTTCGAGGTGCTGCCCGCGCTGGAGCGCGTCCTGCGCGCGCGGCAGTCCGAGCGGCCCGAGGGCTCCTACACGGTCGAGTTGTTGGACAACCCGCCGCTGATCGGCGAGAAGGTGCAGGAGGAGGCCGAGGAGGTCGCCCGCGCCGCCCGCGAGGAGACCGACGACCGCGTCGACAACGAGGCGGCCGACGTCCTCTACCACCTGATGGTCCTGCTGCGCTCGCGCGATCGCTCCCTCTCGGACGCCACGGAGGTGCTGCATGAGCGCGCCCGCTGACGCCGCGGCGGCGCTCGCGGTCGCGCCGTCGCTGGAGGAGGTCCGCACGCTCGCGCGCGAGCACGACCTCGTCCCGCTGCGCCACACGTTCATCGACGACTGCGAGACGCCGGTCTCGGCGTTCCTGAAGCTGCGCGGGGCCGAGAAGCAGACGCCGGCCTTCCTGCTGGAGTCCGCCGAGCAGGGCCAGAGGGTCGGGCGCTACTCGTTCATCGGCGTCCAGCCGCGCGACGTCGTGCGCTGGTCGCTGGGCGACGACGGCGACCCCTACAGCTTGGCCGAGGAGGCCGCGGCGCACAGGCAGGCGCCGTTCGAGGACGCCCCGCCGTTCACCGGCGGCGCGGTCGGCTTCTTCGGCTACGACCTGGTCCGGACCGTCGAGACGACGCTCGGCGAGCCCAACCCGGACGTGCTCGGGCTGCCGGACATGGCGCTGATGCTGTCCGACCTGCTGGTGGTCTTCGACCACCTCAAGCACACGGTCACGATCCTCGCCAACGTCCGCGCCGGCGACGTCGACACCTCGTACGCCGAGGCGGTCCAGCGGATCGCCGACGCCCGCGCGCTGCTCGACGGACCGGTGCCCAAGCCGGACGCCGCGCGCGCCGAGCGCGAGGTCCCGGAGTTCACCTCCAACATGGACCGCGCGACGTTCGAGGGCATGGTCGGCCGGATCGTCGAGTACGTCCACGCGGGCGACGCGTTCCAGGTCGTGCCCTCGCAGCGCTGGAGCGCCGACCTC
Organism: Conexibacter woesei Iso977N; assembly: GCF_000424625.1. GTDB lineage: Bacteria > Actinomycetota > Thermoleophilia > Solirubrobacterales > Solirubrobacteraceae > Baekduia > Baekduia woesei_A. The sequence goes on along the minus strand of NZ_AUKG01000004.1, from coordinate 323,137 downwards.
GGCGGGATCGACCCGTTCAGCGTCTACCGCGGGCTGCGGGTCGTCAACCCGTCGCCGTACATGTACTTCTTGGACTTCCTGGACTTCCAGATCGCGGGCGCCTCGCCGGAGCCGCTGCTGACCGTCCACGGCCGGCACGCGTCGACGACGCCGATCGCCGGCACGCGCCCGCGCGACGCCGATCCCGAGGAGCTCCTCAGCGACGAGAAGGAGATCTCCGAGCACGTGATGTTGGTGGACCTGGGGCGCAACGACCTCGGGCGCGTCTGCGAGTACGGGACCGTCAGGGTCGACCGCTTCAAGGCGATCGAGCTGTACTCGCACGTCATGCACATCGTCTCGGCGGTGTCCGGGACGCTGCGCGCGAACGTCTCGCCGATGGACGCGCTGCGCTCGATCCTCCCCGCAGGGACGCTCAGCGGTGCGCCGAAGGTCCGGGCGATGGAGATCATCGACGAGCTGGAGCCCGTCAAGCGCGGCGGCTACGGCGGGGCGATCGGCTACCTCAGCTACTCCGGCGACCTCGACACCTGCATCCACATCCGCACGGTGGTCATCAAGGACGGCACCGCGCACATCCAGGCGGGCGGCGGCACGGTCGCCGACGCCAAGCCCGAGTACGAGTACGAGGAGTCCGTGAACAAGTCGAAGGCCGTCAAGGGCGCCATCGCCGTGGCCGCGTCGCAGAGGGACTGGGCATGACGCGCGTCCTGATGGTGGACAACTACGACTCGTTCACCTACAACCTGGTCCAGTACCTCGGCGAGCTGGGCGCGGAGATCGACGTCGTGCGCAACGACGTCGTGACCGTCGACGAGCTGCTGGAGCGCGCGCCCGACCGCGTCGTCGTCTCGCCCGGCCCGTGCACGCCCGCCGACGCGGGCGTCTCGATCGAGGCGATGCGGCGCTTCCCGGAGGCCGGGATCCCGACGCTGGGCGTCTGCCTCGGCCACCAGTCGCTGGCCGAGGCCTTCGGCGGGACCGTCATCCGCCACGAGCCCGTCCACGGCAAGACGACCGAGATCGAGCACGACGGCGAGGGCGTCTACCGCGGCCTCGACGGCCCGCTGACCGTCGGGCGCTACCACTCGCTCGTCGTCCGCGAGGCGGACCTCCCGGACGCGTTCACGGTGACCTCGCGGGGCGGCGGCGTCCTGATGGGGATCCGCCACAAGGAGCTCCCGGTCGAGGGCGTGCAGTTCCACCCCGAGTCGGTCCTGACCGACCGCGGCAAGGACATGCTGCGCAACTTCCTCGCATCCGCGTAGGCTGTTTCGCCTTCGATGCAGAACGACGTCCTCACGGCCGCCATCGACCTGCTCGCCGAGCGTCGCGACCTCAGCCAGGAGCAGACCGCCGCGGTCCTGACCGAGATCATGGCCGGCAACGGCTCCGAGGTGCAGATCTCGGCGTTCCTGATCGCCCTGCGCACGAAGGGCGAGACGGTCGCGGAGATCGCGGGCCTCGCGGCCGCGATGCGCGCGCTGGCGGTCGGGGTCCCGACCAGGCGCGAGGACCTGCTCGACACCGCCGGGACCGGCGGCGGGCGCCACACGTTCAACGTCTCGACGACGGCCGCGCTGGTCGCGGCGGGCGCGGGCTGTGCGGTCGCCAAGCACGGGAACCGCTCCGCCACGCGCGCGTCCGGCTCGGCCGACGTGCTGGAGGCGTTGGGCGTCCGGATCGACCTGACGCCCGAGGACGTCGGCGCGTGCATCGACGAGGTCGGCTTCGGCTTCATGTTCGCGCCGCGCCACCACAGCGCCACGCGGTTCGTGATCCCGGTCCGCAAGGAGCTGGCGGTCCGGACGATCTTCAACTTCCTCGGCCCGCTGACCAACCCGGCCGGCGCGCGCCGCCAGGTCGTGGGCGTCAGCGACCCCAACTACATCGAGGCGCTCGCGGGCGCGCTGGCCCAGCTGGGCTGTGATCGCGCGTTGGTAGTCTCCTCCGCGGATGGCCTCGACGAGATGAGCACGTCCGCACCGACCCACGTGGTCGAGGTCAACGGCGACGAGCTGCGCCGCTACGACGTCAGCCCTGCCGACGTCGGCCTTCCCGAGGCGTCGCCGGACGCGATCTCCGGGGGAGACCCCGGGGTCAACGCCGCGGTCACGCGCTCCGTCTTCGAGGGCGCTTCGGGCCCTGACACCGACCTGGTGCTGCTCAACGCCGGCGCCGCCATCTACGCCGCGGGCGCGGCCGACGACCTGAAGTCGGGCGTCGAGCTGGCCCGCGAGACCCTCACCTCGGGCGCCGCGGCACGGGCGCTGGAGGACTACGTCCGCCTGACCAGGGAACGTTCCCCCGCAACAGCATGAGCAAGGCCCGACTTCGTCGCGCTCGAAAGCGTGAACAACAGTGAGCAACGTCCTTGAGCGCATCGTCGATGTCACGCGTGACGAAGTCCGCCGCCGCCGCAAGGAGGTCCCGCTGGCGGACCTCGAGGCGCGGCTCGGGCCCCACCGCGAGGGCCGCCCGTTCGCGGAGGCCCTCGTTCGTCCCGGCGTGTCGGTCATCGCCGAGCACAAACGCCGCTCGCCCTCGGCCGGCGAGATCCGGGAGGGGGCGACGGTCACCGAGATCGCCCAGGCCTACGAGCGCGGCGGCGCGGCGGCGCTGTCGGTCCTGACCGAGGGCCCGCACTTCGGCGGCACGCTCGCCGACCTCGAGGAGGCGCGCGGCGCGGTCGGGCTGCCGATCCTGCGCAAGGACTTCGTCGTCGACGGCTACCAGATCGTCGAGGCCGCGGTGGCGGGCGCCGACGCGATCCTGTTGATCGTCGCGGCCCTGGAGCCCAAGGTGCTGGCGTCGCTGTACGCCGAGGCCCAGGGGCTGGACCTGGACATCCTGGTCGAGGTCCACGACGAGGAGGAGCTGGAGACCGCGCTGGAGGTCGTCGACGCCGACGTGATCGGCATCAACAACCGCAACCTCGTGGACTTCACGGTCGACGTCGAGCGCACCTACGAGCTGCTCTCCGACGTCCCGGCGGGCAAGACGGTGGTCTCGGAGTCCGGGTTCCACACGCGGGCGCAGATCGAGGAGCTCGAGCGGGTCGGCGTCGACGCCGTCCTGATCGGCGAGACGCTGATGCGCGCGCCCGAGCCCGAGGCCGCCCTGCGCGAGCTGATCGGGCACGGCGGGGGCGGCGAGGACGCGCTCTAGGCGCTCGCCTGGGCCAAACGGCACCGGCCGGACGTCCAGCAACGACGGGCGCTTTAGCAATCTTTAGACCGACTTCAGGGTCGCTTCAGCGATCCTCAGGAACCTCAGCCTCGTATGCCGACCTCCAACTCCAAGGCCCTCTTCGCTCCTCTGCTCGTCGCCGCGCTGCTCGGCGGCGGCGTCGCCGCGGGGGTGACGAGCTTGTTGGAGAACAACTCGGACTCCGACGGGCACACCACGACGGTGATCCGCCAGCCCGCGATGGCCGCCACCGGCGCCAACGGCAAGCAGTCCAACGTCGCCGAGGGCCTGACCGCCGCCGACATCTACAAGCGCTACGCGCCCGGCGTCGTCTACATCAAGTCCGAGATCATCGAGCAGACCAACAACCCGTTCGACTTCGGGTTCGGCGGCGCGCAGAAGAGCGAGGCGACCGGCTCCGGGTTCGTCATCGACGCGCGCGGCGACATCCTCACCAACAACCACGTCATCGACGGCGCGACCAGGGGCTCGATCACGGTCCAGTTCGCCGACAAGAAGACGCTCAGGGCGACGGTCGTCGGCAAGGACCCGTCGACCGACCTGGCGCTGCTGAGGGTCGACCCGGAGGGCCTGGACCTCAGGCCGCTGCCGCTCGGCTCGTCCAGGGACGTGCAGGTCGGCGACCCGACGATCGCGATCGGCAACCCGTTCGGCCTCGACCGCACGCTGACGACCGGCGTCGTCTCGGCGCTGCAGCGCCAGATCCAGGCGCCCAACGGCTTCGCGATCAAGGACGTCATCCAGACCGACGCGGCGATCAACCCGGGCAACTCGGGCGGGCCGCTGATCGACTCGGCCGGGCGCGTGATCGGGATCAACTCGCAGATCGAGACCGGCGGCAGCGGGTCGGAGGGCAACGTCGGGATCGGCTTCGCCGTCCCGATCGACACCGCCAAGCAGATCCTCACCAGCCTGAAGTCCGGCGAGGCCGTGCAGCGCGCCTACCTCGGCGTGACGTCGATCACCGTCGACGGCCAGTTCGACGCGGTCGGCGTGGCGGCCAACCACGGCGCGCTCGTGCAGACCGTCGAGTCCGGGTCGCCGGCCGGCCAGGCCGGGCTGAGGGCCGGGACGATCCAGGCGACGATGCAGGGCTCGTCCGACCCGGTGGTCCTGGGCGGCGACATCATCACCAAGGTCGACGGGACGAAGATCACGACGTCGGACCAGCTCGCGCAGCTGGTGTCGTCGCACAGGCCGGGCGACAGGGTCAAGCTCGAGATCGTGCGCCAGAAGGGCTCGACCAGGGACGTCACGGTCACGCTGACCAAGCGCCCGTCGGCGCTGCAGACCGGCTAGGCGCGGGCGCGCGCGGCGCCGCCCTAGGATGGTGGGCGTGGACGACTCGCAGCACCGCACGCGCATCAAGTTCTGTGGCATGACGTCGCTCGCCGACGCCGAGCTGGCCGTCTCGCTCGACGCCTGGGCGATCGGGCTGATCCTGTGGCCGGGGTCCAAGCGCGCGTGCGATCCGGCGGAGGGCGTCCGGATCTCCAACGCGCTGCGGCGCAAGGTCGAGGTCGTCGGCGTCGTCGTCAACCAGGAGATGGACGAGGTCGCGGCGCTGGCCGACATGCTGCAGCTGTCGATGATCCAGCTGCACGGCGACGAGGGTCCCTCGTACGCCAAGGAGATCGCGCGGCGGACGGGCTGCAAGGTGATCAAGGCGCAGTCGGTCAAGCTGGCGGCCGACGTCGTCGCGGTCCAGGCGTTCCGGACGGACTTCCACCTGCTCGACACCCACCGCGACGGGCTGCGCGGCGGGACGGGGGAGACGTTCGACTGGGCGATGGTCTCGCGGCGCTCGTCGAACGTGCCGCTGATCCTGAGCGGCGGGCTGAACCCGGAGAACGTCGTCAGCGCGATCGCGGCGGTGCATCCGTTCGCGGTCGACGTGGCGAGCGGGGTCGAGGCGTCGCCGGGCGTGAAGGATCCCGAGAAGATGAAGGCCTTCGCCGAGGCCGTGAAGTCGACCTGGCCGGCCGGCTCGGAGCCCGCGCGCCCGCGGCACGACGACGACAGGCCGAGTCCTACATCTACGCCCGCGGGCCGTCGCTCGCCGGTCCGGCCCGCGGCATGACGGGGCTGGAGATCCGGTTCGGGCCGTACGGAGGTCAGTACGTCCCGGAGACGCTGATGCCCGCGCTGGGCGACCTCGAGCGCACGTGGGTCGAGGCGTGGAGCGACCCGGCGTTCCGGGCCGAGCTGGAGCACCTGCAGCGCGACTACGTCGGGCGGCCGTCGCCGCTGTACCTGGCGCCGCGGCTGAGCGAGGCGGCGGGGCGCGCGATCTACCTCAAGCGCGAGGACCTGAACCACACCGGCGCGCACAAGATCAACAACGCGCTCGGGCAGGCGCTGCTGGCGAAGCGGATGGGCAAGCCGCGCGTGGTGGCCGAGACCGGCGCGGGCTCGCACGGGACCGCCACCGCGACCGCGTGCGCGTTGCTGGGCCTGGAGTGCGTCGTCTACATGGGCGAGGTCGACGTCGCGCGCCAGAAGCCGAACGTGGAGCGGATGCAGCTGCTCGGCGCGACGGTCGTCCCGGTGTCGGCCGGGTCGCGGACGCTGAAGGAGGCGACGAGCGAGGCGATCCGCGACTGGGTCGCCAACGTCGACTCGACGCACTACGTGCTCGGGACGGTCGCCGGGCCGGCGCCGTATCCGGCGCTGGTGCGCGAGCTGCAGCGGATCATCGGCGACGAGGCGCGCGCGCAGCTCCTGGAGCGCGAGGGGCGCCTTCCCGATCGTGTGATGGCGTGCGTCGGCGGTGGTTCCAACGCGATGGGGATCTTCGCGGCGTTCATCCCGGACGAGGGCGTGCAGCTCGTCGGCGTCGAAGCCGGCGGCGAGGGGTTGGACGGGCGCCACGGCGCACCGCTGACCTCGGGCGCGCGGGCGGGCGTGTTGCACGGCTCGCTGTCGACGATCATGCAGGACGACGAGGGCCAGATCCTCGAAGCCCACTCGATCTCCGCCGGACTCGACTACCCCGGAGTCGGCCCCGAGCACGCCTGGCTGCGCGACACCGGCCGCGCGACCTACGTCGCGGTGACCGACGAGCAGGCCGTGCGGGCCTTCAAGGAGGTCACCCGCCTGGAGGGCATCATCCCGGCGCTGGAGACCTCCCACGCCCTCTACCACGCCCTCCACGTCCCGAGCGAATCCACCCTCGACGTCATCTGCCTCTCCGGCCGCGGCGACAAGGACCTCGCCCAGATCATCGAGAACTACGGCGCCGGCCCGGCCGACGTCTAGCCGCCGGCGCAACCACCGCCTCTCGACGGCGCAGCCGCCACCTCTCGCCACCCGTCGCCTCTCGGCACACGCGGTATCGGAGCGCGGTGGTGCTGCGGGCGTCACGTCCGCGGCCACACTTCCGCCTGCGCGATCGCTGGGTGTACCGATGCGTTGTCGGTCGTGACACCGCGACCGTTTGCCGGTCTCCGCCGTCCTCGGTACCCGCGGCTCGAAGCGTCGCGGCAGCGCGACCGGTCGTGTCCGCGGCCACACTTCCGCCGGCGTGATCGCTGGGTGTACCGATGCGTTGTCGGTCGTGACACCGCGACCGTTTGCCGGTCTCCGCCGTCCTCGGTACCCGCGGCTCGAAGCGTCGCGGCAGCGCGACCGGTCGTGTCCGCGGCCACACTTCCGCCGGCGTGATCGCTGGGTGTACCGATGCGTCGTCGGTCGTAACACCGCGACCGTTTGCCGGTCTCCGCCGGCGTCGCCTCTCGGCACACGCGGCAACGCAGCGCAGCGGTGCGGCGAGCGGCCGCGTCCGCGGCCATCGGCTCGCTGCTGCGGGCCTCCGGGTGGTGATGGTCGCCGCGCCGCGCCGCGCGTGTTCGTCAACTTCCGTCAACGGTGCATTTTGGTCCTATACGAACCCAAATGCACCGTTGACCGCGCGGCCGTCATGTCCGCGACGGCAGTCCCGCCTCGCAATCGCGCGGCTAGGCCGCTTCGTCGGCGTCCGCTTCGGGTGCGTCGTCGATGACGTCGGCGCCTTCTGCTGCCTTGCGCAGCGTCGCCAGTGCCAGGACGCCGGGGAGGGCCGGCAGCCAGACGGAGATCGCGCGGTAGGCCAGCACGGCCACCAGGGCCACGCCGGCGTCCATGTTGAAGGCGGCCGCTGCGCCGACCATGCCGCCTTCGACGCCGCCGACTCCGCCGGGAAGGGGCAGCAGGTTGCCGAGCTGGCCGAGGAGGTAGGCCATCAACAAGTCCGGGACGTTCGGGTGGCCGCCGAAGGCCCAGAAGCATGCCCAGAGCGTTGCGAAGTCGAAGATCCACCAGAAGACGGTGCCCCACAGGCCGCGCTCGCGGCGCTGGACGAGCTCGATCGTGAAGTGGGTCCCGTCGGCCAGGGCCTGGGGTGCGGCGAGCAACCGACGGCGCCACTTCGGCCCGGTGTCCAGATGCCGCCGGATCCAGTCCGGCGCCTGGATCACGACCAGGAACGTCGCCACGCACAGCGCGGCGATCACGGCCGGCACGGCCGACAGCAGCGGGTCCTCGCCGGCGATCGCCAGCGCGGTCCCGACCGCGATCACCAGCGCCATGAACACGCCGTAGGTCGCCACGAGATGCTGCGAGACCTGCTTGGCCGCCTGCCTCGGCCCGTGCCCGGCCCGCGACAGCGCCCACGTCGTCACCGCGATCCCGCCGGCCCCACCGGCGGCGACCAACCGCGTCGCCGCCGTCGCGGCCAGCGTGATCAGCGCCGAGCGCTTCACGCCCAGGATCACGCCGTCGGCGGCGCTGACCGCCGCCATGTTCCACGCGTAGCCGAGGTACGAGCACGTCTCCAGCCCGATCGCCGCGGCCAGCCACGCGGGCGAGCCGTTCTTGATCCGGTTCCACGTGTCCTCGACGCCCGCCAGGTGCGGGATCAGCAGGTAGATCACGAGGATCAGCAGCGCGGTCGACCCGAACCAGATCAGCGCCGTGCGACCCCTCGGGCCGGGCATGATGAAGGCGTCTCGCACGCGCGTGCGGCCTTCGTCCTCGGTGCTGGTGTCGTCGCGCGTGTCGGTCATCGACCGCAGCGAGCATAGGACGCGAACTGGTCGTAGGCTTCGACGACCACATGTCCGGACCCCAGCGCATCGCCGACGCCTTCGCCAACGCCCACGGGCGAGCGGCCCTCATGCCCTACCTGATGGGCGGGTTCCCGACCGTCGCGCAGTCGATCGAGATCGGCCAGGCCTACGTCGACGGCGGCGCCGACCTGATCGAGCTCGGCGTCCCGTTCAGCGACCCGCTGGCCGACGGCCCGGTCATCCACGCGGCCGGGACGCAGGCGCTCGCGGCCGGCGCGACGGTCGCCGACGTCTTCGACGTCTGCAGGGTCCTCGGCCCGCAGGTCCCGGTCGTGATGATGTTGTACGCCAACCTGATCCTGGCGCGCGGGGTCCCGGAGTTCGTCTCCGACCTCGTCGAGGCCGGCGGCTCGGGCCTGATCGTCCCCGACCTGCCGCTGGAGGAGTCCGGACCGCTGCTGGAGGCCTGCGACGCGGCGGGCATCGCGCTGGTCCCGCTGGTCGCGCCCACGACCCCCGAGGAGCGCCTGGAGCGCATCGGCGCCCGGGCGCGCGGCTTCGTCTACACCGTCTCGGTCACCGGCACGACCGGCGAGCGCACGACGCTCTCGGACACCTTCGCGCACACGATCGCGCGCGCGAAGGCCCACACCGACGTCCCGGTCGCGCTCGGCTTCGGGATCGGCGCGCCCGAGCAGGCCGTGCAGGCGATGGAGGCCGGCGCCGACGGCGTGATCGTCGGCAGCCGCCTGGTCCGCGCAGCGGCCGAGGCCGACGACCCGGCCGCCGCGGTCCGCGAGGTCGTCGCGTCGTTCTCGGCGGCGCTGGCCGCGGCCTGACCGGGCGCGCAACCGCAACGCCTCAGAGCGCCTGCTCGCAGTAGGATCTGGGCCGCTATGGGACTCGTCTACTCCATCGTCGCGGCGCTTGCCTTGTGGATCGTCCTGTGGGCGCTCGGGGCCAAGGCCCTCGACAGCTTCCTGCTTGCCGCGCTGATCATGATCGTCGCCGTGACGATCCAGATGTTGCAGAAGTACCTGCCGTCCAAGCGTCAGAGCTAGCCACGAAACCCGCCTGAAGGCGGGCCATCCGTGTGGTCAAGCCACATGCCCATCCTGTGGTGTGGCGAAGTGACCATTGCGCAGCGTCTGTGGGTCTGTTTAGACTCGCGCTCTCTCCGTATTCGATCCCTTGAGGAGGGGACACGTTGCGCGTACGTCATGTGGCAGCCTCGGGCTGCTTGCTTGCCGCGCTGTCGTTCGGAGTTGCCGCGTGCGGCAGCGACAACAACGACAGTGGCGGAAGCACCGGGAGCTCCACGAGCGCAAGCTCGGGTGGCTCCAACATCACCATCTACTCCAGCCTGCCGCTGCAGGGCGACTCCCGCCCGCAGTCGGTCTCGGTCAACAACGGCGAGCAGATGGCGCTGGATTCCGCCGGTGGAAAGGCCGGCAACTTCAGGGTGACCTTCAAGAAGCTCGACGACGCCACGGCGTCGGCGGGCAAGTGGGATCCGGGCGCGACCTCGGGCGACGCCCGCAAGGCCGCGCAGGACAAGTCGACGATCGCCTACCTGGGTGAGTTCAACTCGGGCGCCACCGCGATCTCGCTGCCGATCCTCAACGAGGCCGGCATCCTGCAGGTGTCGCCGTCCAACACGGCGGTGGGCCTGACCCGCTCCGAGGGCGCCGACAAGGGCGAGCCGGACAAGTACTACCCGTCCGGCAAGCGGACCTACGGCCGCGTCGTGCCCGCCGACCACATCCAGGCGGCGGCGCAGGTGACCTACCAGAAGGACCAGGGGTGCACCAAGGTGTACATCCTGAACGACAAGGAGGTCTACGGTAAGGGCCTCGCCGATCAGGTCGCCCCGCGCGCCAGGGCCGCCGGCCTGACGGTGCTCGGCAACCAGGGCATCGACCCGAAGGCCGCCAACTACCGCGCGCTGGCCGGGACCATCAAGGGCACCGGCGCCGACTGCGTGTTCTTCGGTGGCATCACCCAGAACAACGCCGTCCAGCTGTTCAAGGACCTCAACGCCACGATGCCGTCGGCCAAGCTGTTCGGTCCGGACGGCGTCGCCGAGGTCGCGTTCGCGTCGAAGTTGGGCTCGAAGGTCGAGAAGCAGACCTACGTGACCAACCCGACGCTGGATCCGAAGCTGTACCCGAAGTCCGGCCAGGAGTTCTTCAGGAACTACAAGGCCAAGTACGGCGCTGACCCGGAGGCCTACGCGATCTACGGCTACGAGGCGATGAGCGTCGTCCTCGAGGCCATCAAGAACGCCGGCGACAAGGGCAACGACCGCCAGTCGGTCATCGACCAGTTCTTCAAGGTCAGGAACCGTGAGTCGGTGCTCGGCACGTACTCGATCGATCAGAACGGCGACACGACGCTGACCGATTACGGCGGAAACAAGATCGAGGGTGGCAAGCTCATCTTCGACAAGGTGATCAAGGCCCAGACCTCCTAGGCCACACGTCTGAGCGCGCGGGCGCGCCGGCCGGGGTTGAGGAACCCCGGCCGGCGGCCCGCCCGCGTCGCTCGCGTCGAGTTGTCGGACTCAAACGCCTCGGGAGGGGACCCCACACCCATGGAAGCCGCATCGATCACCGAGACCGCCTCCGCTCCGCCGCCCGCGCGGAAAGTCGGAGACGTTCTCAACGCCTATGCCTTGCCGATCGTCCTCGGCCTGGCGTTGGTGGCGCAGTTCATCTACCAGCCGACGGACACGTTGGCGAACGTCAAGACGGGCCTGTCCAACGGCATGGTCTGGGCGCTCATCGCGCTCGGCTACACGCTGGTCTACGGCATCGTCGAGCTCATCAACTTCGCCCACGGCGAGGTCTTCATGATCGGCGCGTTCGTCTCGCTGTCGCTGTGGCAGACGTTCGGCGTCACGCAGACGACGAGCATCGCCCTGATCGTCGTCTCGATCGTCATCGTCCTGGTCTGCGCGATGCTCGCGAGCGCGACGCTCAACGTGCTCATAGAGCGGTCGGCCTACAGACCGCTGCGCAACGCGCCGAAGCTGGCGCCGCTGATCACCGCGATCGGCATGTCCTTCATCTTGCAGAACGTCGGCCTGCTGTGGCGGCCGACGCCGGACTCGGTCCCCGACCTGATCGGGTCCCACGCCACGTACTTCACGGTGTTCAGGGTGGACATCCTGCACTCGGACGTCTTCGCCGTGATCATCACGGTGCCGCTGCTGATCGCGCTGCTGTGGTTCGTCAACACCACCAAGTACGGCAAGGCGATGCGCGCGACCGCGCAGGACCCGGATGCCGCGCGCCTGATGGGCATCGACGTCGACCGGACGATCTCGCTGACGTTCCTGCTCGGCGGGATGATGGCCGGCGCGGCCGGCCTGATCTACGCGTTGTACAACTTGACCGTCCGCTTCAACATGGGCTTCACGGCCGGCCTGATCGCGTTCACCGCGGCGGTCATGGGCGGCATCGGGAACCTCAAGGGCGCGGTGATCGGCGGGTTGATCATCGGGGTGATCCAGGCGATCTCCGACGGCGGCAACTTCCTGGGCCTGCAGCTCGGGGAGGAGTGGACGCCGGCGGTCGTCTTCGGCGTCCTGATCATGGTGATGGTCTTCCGTCCCCAGGGCCTCTTCGGTGAGGAGACGCGAGAAGGATGAGGTCGAACGCTGCAAAGCCAAGCGGTACGTCATGCGGGAGGCACGTTCGATGAGCACACAGGTGAAGGCTCTGCGCGACACCGGCGACACGGTCGCCGGCGCGCTTCCGCGCTGGGCGTGGATGTTGATCTTCTTCGTGGCCGCCGTCTTCTTCCCGTACATCACGGGCGGAGGCGACTTCCTTGACGCGTCGATCCAGACGCTGGCCTACGTGATCATGGCCCTGGGCCTGAACATCGTGGTCGGCTTCGCGGGTCTGCTCGACCTCGGCTACGTGGCGTTCTACGCGATCGGCGCGTTCGTCATCGGCTGGTTCGGGTCGCAGCAGTTCCCGGACGTCAACGGCGGCAAGGGCATCCACATCCTGGTGTCGGACCGCTCGACGTTCCAGCCCAAGCTCTCGGGCGGGCGGCTGGACATCGCGGGCATCCACATCAACTTCTTCATCGTGATCTTCATCGCGATGGCGATCACGGCGGCGTGGGGTGTGCTGCTCGGTGCGCCGACGCTGCGGCTGCGTGGCGACTACCTGGCGATCGTCACGCTCGCGTTCGGCGAGATCGTGCCGCGCATCTTCGAGAACTCGACGAGTGGCCTGTTCGGCATCGGCTCGACGGACTTCTCGCACGGGCGCCAAGGCATCACGCCGATCGACACCATCAACCTGCCGTGGTCGCACAACGCGGTCTACACGGACGCCAACCTGAGACCCGCGTACTGGGTCGTCCTCGGGATGGTCGTGTTCACGATCTTCGTCAACCGGCGCCTGCGCGACTCGCGGCTGGGCCGCGCGTGGATCGCCGTGCGCGAGGACGAGGTCGCGGCCGCCTCCATGGGCGTCAACCTCGTCCGGACCAAGTTGTGGGCCTACGCGATGGGCGCCGCGTTCGGCGGCTTCGCGGGCGTGTTCCTGGGGTCCTACAACAACACGGTGAACGTCGACCAGTTCGAGTTCGGGTTCTCGGTGTTCATCCTGGCGATGGTCATCGTCGGCGGCATGGGCAACATCTGGGGCGTCATCGTCGGCGCCGTGGCGTTGTCGATGATGAACCGCTACGGGCTGCCGCAGCTGGACAACCTGTCCGGCCCGCTCGGGTTCGACTTCACGTCGATCTCGTTCGGGGTCTTCGGGTTCTTCCTGCTGATCATGATGGTGTTGCGGCCTGAGGGCCTCATCCCATCGGGCCGACGACGGCTCGAGCTCCACGAGGCCGAGATCGAGGGCGATGTCATCGACACCGCCGCCGTCGGCGACATGTCGCAGATGTACGAGGTGCGCCAGTGAGCGATCAGATCACCGCGGTCGACAAGGTCGACACCGACATCAGGCCCGAGGACGTCCTGCTGGACGCCGCGGGCATCTCGAAGGTGTTCGGTGGGTTGGTGGCGGTCAACGACGTCAACTTCATCGTGCCGCGCAGGGCGATCGTGTCGCTGATCGGGCCCAACGGGGCGGGGAAGACGACGTTCTTCAACTGCCTCACGGGCCTGTACCGGCCGACGACGGGGCGGGTGACGTTCGACGGCGTCGACATCACCGCCAAGCGGCCGGACATCGTGACGCGCGCGGGCGTGGCCCGCACGTTCCAGAACATCAAGCTGTTCCGGACGATGACGGCGACCGAGAACGTCCAGGTCGGCATGCACCCGCGGCTGAGGTCGCGGGTGACCGGGATGGTCCTGCGGACGCCGTTCGTGCGCCGCGAGGAGCGCGAGGGTCGCGAGAAGGCGCGGGAGCTCCTGGAGTTCGTGGGGCTCAAGCGCAAGGACGAGCTGGCGATGAACCTGCCCTACGGCGACCAGCGCCGGCTGGAGATCGCGCGCGCTTTGGCGAGCGAGCCCAAGTTGTTGTTGTTGGACGAGCCGACGGCGGGCATGAACGCCCGGGAGTCCGAGGAGCTGCGCCAGTTGATGGAGAAGCTGCGGACCGAGCAGGACGTGTCGATCCTGCTGATCGAGCACGACATGAAGGTGATCATGAACGTCTCGGACCACATCACGGTCCTGGATCACGGCGAGAAGATCGCCGAGGGTGCGCCGGCCGAGGTCCGGCAGAACCCGCGTGTGATCGAGGCCTACCTCGGGAGCCAGGCCTGATGGGCGCGACGCCGGAAGCCCCGGCCGTCGAGCCCGGCCCCGAGGGGCCCGGGTCGGCCAAGCCGGTCCTGCAGGTGGAGGGCATCCACACGTACTACGGCGCGATCGAGGCGCTGAAGGGGATCTCGCTCGACGTCTACGAGGGCGAGATCGTCACGCTGATCGGCTCCAACGGGGCGGGCAAGACCACCACCTTGCGCTCGATCTCCGGGATCGTGCCGCCGCGCACCGGGAAGATCGTCTACCAGGGGCGCGACATCACGGGGTTGGCCGGCCACACGGTCGCGGGGATGGGGATCGCGCACTCGCCCGAGGGGCGGCGGATCTTCCCGCGCATGACCGTGCTGGAGAACCTGGAGATGGGGGCGTTCACCCGCCGCGACCAGGCCGCGATCCGGTCCGACATCGACCGGGTCTACGAGATGTTCCCGCGCTTGAAGGAGCGCGAGAAGCAGAGGGCCGGCACGATGAGCGGTGGTGAGCAGCAGATGCTCGCGATGGGCCGCGCGCTGATGGCGGAGCCGACGTTGTTGTTGCTGGACGAGCCGTCGCTGGGGCTGGCGCCGGTGATCGTGGACAAGATCTACGAGATCATCCGCGAGATCAACCAGCAGGGGGTCACCATCCTGCTGGTCGAGCAGAACGCCAACTACGCGCTGGACGTGTCCGCCCGTGGATACGTGTTGGAGACCGGAACGGTCGCACTGACGGACAAGTCGGCATCACTGCGCACAGATGAGCGCGTGAAGGCCGCCTACCTGGGGACGTGACTCGATGACCGCTTCGTTGTTGCTGGCCGCGATCGGCTCCAAGGCCTTCTGGCTCGTCTACATCTGGCTCGGCTCCGGCTGGGCCGCGAGCGAGCTGTCCAACCGCAAGGGCTACGGCGAGAAATGGGGCCTCGGCTCCGGCCTGATCCTCTCGGCCCTCGGCGTCGTGATCTGGCTCATCGTCCCACCCAAGCCCGACTCACCCTGGGTCCAGAAGCGCCGCCGCAACGCGGCGAACTCCTAGCCCGCTCAGCACGCGCGGTCCCGGCTCGTCCGGGACCGCGAGAAGATGTGCAGGTAGGACAGGTTTGCTGGTACCGTGGCGCTCAACCCATGCGCCCGGTCAACTTCCATATTGCCCCGGAAGGCGAAGTCGATGTCGTCGTCGACGAGATACGAACGACCGTCAAGTCGCTGATCGCCGAGGGCGTCGAGGTGGACATCGTCGTCACGTCGCCGGACCACTGGGTACCGGTGTCAGAGGCGGCTGCACAGCTCGGGTTCTCCCGGCAGCATGCGCGACGGCTGATCGACGCGGGTCTGCTGGCCGGCCGCCAACAGGAGGGGTCGAGCTACTGGCAGGTGTCGCAGCGCTCGATCGCTGAGCTGCTCGCCAAGCGGGAAGACGGCTGGCGCCGGACTGGTGAGTGGTCCAAGGCGCTGGACGATCTGGGCGTGCCGTTCGAGTGACGGATGTCCCGGTCCGTGTCGTGCTCGACGCGAACATCCTCTTCTCGCGAGTCCTGCACGAGCTGATGGGGCGGGCCGGGACCGCCGGCCTCTTCTCGGTCGTCTGGAGCGAGGAGCTGCTGCATGAGACGTGCCGCGTCCTCGTCGAGCGACGTGGGCTCGCCGTGCACGTCGCCGAGCAATGGGTGGACCTCGTCCGGCAGAACTTCCCCGAAGGTGAGTGCGACATCGGCGACCTTCAGCCGGACATCGACCTGTCGCGTTATACGCCCGACCCCGACGACCAGCACGTCTGCGCGCTCGCCATCGTCGCCGGCGCGGGCATGCTCGTCTCCGCCGACCGGGACTTCCGGAGCGAGCGACTGGCGACCGAGCACGGGGTCACCGTCCGCACGCCGGACGCGCACCTCGTCGGTCTGCTGGACGACGGGAACAACGACATGATGGTGGAACTGCTCGAGACCTGGGCGGGTTCGCGCGACGACACGACTGTCGACCAGTTGCTCGACAAGATCGAGAACGCCGGATGCGGCCGGTTCGCCGCTCGGGTCCGCGCGGTCACTTCAGGGCGGTGATCGGCGGTGCGGATGTGCGAGTTGTAGCGGTTGCGCCGGGTGATGCGGAGAAGGTGAAGGCGTTGCGGTTGGCGGCGTTGCGGGGTGATCCGGAGGGGTTTGGGTCGACGCTTGCGAAGGAGGAGGCGCGGCCGGAGGGGTTTTGGAGGGAGTGGGTTGAGGCTTCGGTTGGGGGCGAGGAGCAGCGGACGTTCGTGCTCGACGCTGGTGGTGTGTGGGGCGGGATGGCGATGGTCAGGGTGTGGCCGGAGCGCCCGGACGAGGCCGAGTTGTTGGCGATGTACGTCGCGCCGGAGCACCGCGGGGGCGGGGGCGCGGCGAGGTTGTGTGATGCGTGCGCGGCGTGGGCCGCGGAGCGCGCGGTGAAGGTGATGGTGTTGGCTGTCTATGCCGGCAATGGGCGGGCGAGGCGCGCTTACGAGAAGTGTGGGTTCTTGGTCGCCGGACCGGAGGATGGCGAGTTGGTGCGGATGGAGCGCGTGGTCGCCGACTAGCGCAAGGTGTCGCGGAGTGCTTCGTCGAGGTCCGCGTGCTGGTAGGTGAACCCGCCCGCGAGTGCGCGTTCGGGGACGGCGCGCTGGCCTTCGGTGACGATCTCGGACATCTCGCCGTAGAGCAACTTGATGGCGAACGCGGGCACGGGTGCGAAGGCGGGGCGGTGCAGGGCGCGGCCGAGGGCCTTGCTGAACGCCGCGTTCGTCACAGGCTCGGGCGCCGCGCCGTTGTAGGGCCCGGACCAGGAGGGGTCGTCCAACGCCTTCAGGTACAACGACACGAGGTCGTCGACGTGGATCCACGGCAGGTACTGGTCGCCGCCCGCCACCGGGCCGCCGACGCCGAGCTTGAAGGGGGGCAGCATCTTCTCGAGCGCGCCGCCGTTCTTGTCGAGCACGACGCCGGTGCGGATCTGCACGACGCGCAGGCCGAGCTCCGCGGCCGCCGAGGACTCGCGCTCCCACGCGACGCAGACGTCGGCGAGGAAGTCGCTCCCGGCCGCGGTCGACTCCGGGACGCGCTCGTCGCCGTGCTTGCCGTAGTAGCCGACGGCGCTCGACGCCACGAGCGTCCTCGGCGCCAGCGTGGCCGCCTCGCGCAGGCCCGCGACGAGGTTCCGGGTCCCGGTCTCACGGCTCTCGCGGATCCGGCGCTTCGCGTCATCGCTCCAGCGCTGCGCCACCGGCTCGCCCGCGAGGTGCACGACCGCGTCGCGGTGCACCAGCGCCTCGGTCGGCGCCGGATCGGCCTCCGGGTCCCAGCGGACCGCCTCGACGCCAAGCGTCGCGCCCGCCTTCTCGGGCGACCGCGACAGCACCGTCACGCCGTCGCCGCGCTCCCGCAGCGCCTTCGCCAGCTTGCGCCCGATCAGCCCGGTCGCGCCCGTCATCGTGATGTTCATCGCCATCACCTACATCTACGAGCGTGACCCGCCCGCGGGATCAGCTGCGCAGCTGCTCGATGTCCAGCGCCGCGAACCCGATCGTGTCGCCCGCGCGGTCCGCGCCGGCGCGGCGCGCTTCGGTGGACACCGCGGCGGCCACGGCCGGCGCCACGTCGCGGTTGAACACCGACGGGATGATGTAGTCCTCGCGCAGCTCGGACTCCGGGACGATGTCGGCGATCGCGCGCGCCGCGGCCATCTTCATCGCCTCGGTGATCTGCGGCGCGCGGACGTCCAGCGCACCCCGGAAGATCCCCGGGAACGCGAGCACGTTGTTGATCTGGTTGGGGTAGTCCGACCGGCCCGTCGCGACGATCCGCGCGTACGGCGCGGCCTCCTCGGGCGAGACCTCGGGCGTCGGGTTGGCCATCGCGAAGACCATCGCGTCGCGGTTCATCCGGGCCAGCGCGTCGGCGGGGAAGACCCTCGCGCCGCTCAGCCCGATCATCAGGTCCATGCCGTCGATGACCGACGCCGGCGTGCCGCCGAGGCGGTCCGGGTTGGTCGCCTCCGCGTACCAGCGCTTCATGCCGGTCATCGAGCCGTCCTGGTAGTCACCGCGGTCGGTGCTCAGCACGCCGCGCGAGTCGGCACCGATGATGTGGCGCACGCCCGCCTCCATCAGGATCTTCGTCACCGCGACGCCCGCGGCGCCGAGGCCGATGATCAGGACGCGCAGGTCCTCCAGGTTCTTGCCGGTCAGCTTGCAGGCGTTGAGCAGCGCGGCCATCGTGACGATCGCCGTCCCGTGCTGGTCGTCGTGGAAGACCGGGATGTCGAGCTCGGCCTTCAGCCGGTCCTCGATCTCGAAGCAGCGCGGGGCGGAGATGTCCTCCAGGTTGATCCCGCCGAACGTCGGCGCCATCGCCTTGACGATCGCGACGATCTCGTCGGGGTCCTTGGTGTCCAAGCAGATCGGGAACGCGTCCACGTTCGCGAACTCCTTGAACAACATGGCCTTGCCCTCCATGACGGGCATCGCCGCGGCCGGGCCGATGTCGCCGAGCCCGAGGACCGCGGTGCCGTCGCTCACCACGGCCACCGTGTTGCGCTTGATCGTGTACTGGAACGCCTTGTCGGGGTCCTCGTGGATCGCCGTGCACACGCGCGCGACGCCCGGCGTGTAGGCCATCGAGAGGTCCGCGCGCGTCTTCAGCGGCGACTTGTTGTGCTGCTCGATCTTGCCGCCGATGTGCATCAGGAACGTGCGGTCGGTCGTGTCGACGACGGTCACGCCGTCCAGGGCGGCGACCACGTTGACGATGTCGTCCCAGTGCTCGGAGGACGACGCGTCGACCGTGATGTCGCGCAGCAGGACGTCCTCCTTGACCTCGACCAGGTCGATCGACCCGATCGACGCGCCGACCTCTCCGATCGCGCTCGCTACCAGCCCGAGCATCCCCGGCCGGTCGGCGATCTCGACGCGGATCGTCAGGCTGTACTGGGCGCTGGGAGAAGGCGACATCGAGCGGGACTCTAGGGGTTCGACGGGCATCGACGAAGCGCCGCAATTGCACACTTGTATGGCAGTTGCGCGGACTGTTCGTCCAGTCCTGCCAGGTGGCTTCGTTACGCTCCCGTCTGGTGAGGATCGCGGACTGGACGAAAGCCGCCGGAGCAATCTCGGCGGTGGCGCTCGTGCTCCCGGCGGCCGCGCTCGCGGCGCCAGACGGCGACGCGCAGGTACGCGGCACCGTCAAGGCCTACCTGGGCGCGGTCCGCCTCCGCGACGCGCCGCGGATCTGCGCGCTCCTCGGGCATCCCGGCGCGCGCTGCGCCGGCGACGTGGCCAACCAGCTCGCCCCGCTGCACGGCGCGCCGCGCGTCGAGTCGGTCGCGGCCGCCGGTTCGCGCGGCCGCGCGGTGGTCGACTACGCGGCCTACGAGGGCGTCAGCGACGGCGGCGTCTACCGCCGCACGCGCCTGGTCCTGCGTCGCCGCGGCGGGCATTGGCGGATCGTCGCGACCGCGACGCTGCCGGGGACCGCGTTCTTCACGACGCTCCCGGACCCCGCGCCGCGCGGCGGCGGCACGCGCGCCCGCCTCGCGCGCCTGGTCGACGACGTGCAGCTCGGGCTGTCCGGCGACCCGGTCCTGGCCTGCTCGGTGCTCGCGCACCGGCCGGTCCCGTCCGCGTTCGCGTGCGGCACGCTGGTCTCCGACCACGCGGTCGTCGGGCCGCGCGCCGCCGCGCGCTGGGGACGGCTGCGCAGCTTCACGCTGAGCGCGGGCGGCACGCGCGCCCGGATCGCCGCGGCAGTCACGACCAGCGCGGTCGCGCGCCCGCGCAGCGGGAGCTTCGCGCGCCGGACGACGACCCGGACCGAGACGCTCTTCGCCCAGCGCGAGCGCGGCGGCGCGTGGCGGCTCGTCAAGGCGCCCGCGTCGTTCTACGCCGCGCTCGGCGTGCCCGCGCCGGCCGACGTCGCCACGCCGGACCCGGGCGCGACGTGGCCCCAGCCCGAAGCCGCGGTCCCGTCGCTCTCCGAGACGCCGGTGCCCGCAGTGTGCGCGGTCCCGCCGCTGTTGTGGCCGGGCGTCCGCACCTGCGCGCACGCGATGCAGCTCGTCGGCGCGACGCTGCCCGACGGCCGCGGCGTGGTCGCCTGGTCGGACGGGCGGACGATCCGAACCCGCGCCGTCGGCGCCGGGATCGCGGCCGCGCCGATCGCCGCGCTGCCGGTGATGGCCGGGCGTCAGGACATCTGGGACGTCGGGCTCGCGCCCACCGGGACCGGAGCGCTGGCGATCGAGTCCGGCTTCGACGCCCGCGGCTGGTCGGCGCGCGCCACGCCGCTGGACGGCGCCGGCCCGGCGCAGACCACCGACGGCCCGCGCGCGGACAGCGTCCAGCTCGTGCCCGTCGCCCAGGCACCGGGCACCGCGGGCGCGGCGCTCGCGATTGGCGCCGGCTCGCGGATCGAGCGCCTGACCGCGACCGGGACGCGCGCAGCGCCGGACGTGAACGTCCCCGGCGCCGAGGACCTCGGTCAGGACACGCGCCTGGCGCGGCTGCCCGACGGGACCTACCTGCAGGTCACGAGCGCGTACGAGTACGGCGGCGACCGCCTTGTCCTGACCCGCCTCGGCGCTGACGGCCGCGCGCGCGGCACCGCCCGCGCGATCGCGCCGGCCGCGGCCGGGTTCGGCGTCACCGCCGACCCGCCCGCGCTCGCGGTCGACGTGGCCGGCCAGGTCCTGATCGTCTGGCGCGAGGACGACGGCCGCGGCCACCAGGTGGTGCGCGGCTGGACCGGCGACCCCGACCAGCCCGCCGCCGAGCCGGTGGCGATCGCGTCGCGCTCCTACACGCCGACCAGCATGGCCGACGAGCCGGCCGCCGAGATCGGCATCGACGCCGTCGGCGTGCTCGGCCTCGCTGCCGCCGCGCTGCCCGGCGACCGCGGCTGGGCGGTCGCCGTCGGCACGGCCCAGGACGCGACCGGCGCCGGCGTCGAGGCCGGCCGCCTCACGCCTGCGGGCACGCTCACCACGCCGCTGCGCGCGATCACCACCAACTACGGCCCCAACGACGACGGCACGCCCGGCTTCGCGCTCGCCGGCGACACCGTCGCCTGGATCGCGCCGCCGCAGATCGCCGGCCTTCCGCAGGTCCGCAGCGCGCCGCTGCCGTGATCCGGCGGCGGGGTGGGGCGCCCCGCTAGGGTCCGGAGGATGGCGGCGAACGGCACCCACGAAGAGCTGTACTTGATCGACGGGAGCTCGTTGGCCTACCGGGCGTTCTTCGCGCTGCCGGAGTCGATCGCGACCTCGACGGGGTTCCCGACGAACACGATCTTCGGGTTCGCCTCCATGTTGGTCAAGCTGCTGACCGAGCACGGGCAGAAGCCGACGATCGTCGTCTGGGACGCGGGTCACTCGGGCCGCAAGGAGATCTCCTCCGAGTACAAGGCGACGCGCCAGTCGCGCCCGGACCTGCTCAAGGAGCAGTGGCCGCACCTCGGCCCACTGGTCGAGGCGTTCGGCTACAAGAACGTCTCGGTCCCCGGCTACGAGGCCGACGACGTCATCGCCTCGATCGCCGAGAAGGCGCGCAACCAGGACGTCCCGGTGATCGTCGTCACCGGCGACCGCGACATCTTCCAGCTGATCGACCCGGACTCGAAGGTCCGGGTCATGGCGACCGGCCGCGGCATCACCGACACCAAGTTGTATGACTACCAGGCGGTCATCGACCGCTACGGCCTGCCGCCGGAGTCGATCCCGGACTTCTACGGGCTCAAGGGCGACACGAGCGACAACATCCCCGGCGTCCCGGGCATCGGCGACAAGACCGCCGCCCAGCTGCTGGACAAGTACAAGGACTTGGAGACCGTCCTGGCGTCGGTCGACGAGATCTCCGGCGCCAAGCGCAGGGAGAACCTCGTCAACCACGCCGACGACGCGCGGATCTCCAAGCAGCTGGCGACGATCATGCGCGACATCCCGGTCGACGTCGACCCGGCGGCGGAAGCGGCGGCGGAGCCGGACCGCTCCAAGCTGCGCGAGGTCTTCCGCGAGTTCGAGCTGCGCGCGCCGCTGGCGCGCCTGGAGGAGGCGCTGGCCGCCGACGACCAGGCCGGCGTCCCCGCCGCGATGCCCGCCGAGCCCGAGAACGTCCGCGTGCGCGCCCGCGAGGGCGGCGTCGGCGAGGTCCGGGCGCTCGCGCAGAGGTCCGACGACGCCGAGGTCGCGCTCGCGCTGATCGCGCCCGAGATCCCCGAGGGCCAGCTGCTGGCCGAGGAGCCCGTCTGGCGCTTTGGCGCGTGCGTGGGGGAGGAGGCGATCGTCGGCACGCTCGACGACCCCCAGGAGCTGATCGCCGCGCTCGGCGACCGCCCGGTGATCGCCCACGACGCCAAGGCGTGGGGCGTCGTGCCACAGAACCTCACGCACGACACGCTGCTCGCCGCCTACCTGCTGGAGCCCGCGCGCCGCGGCTTCCCGTTCGCCGAGCTGTGCGAGGAGCGCGGCTTCAAGGTCGAGTCCGACCAGCCGCTGGCCGCCGAGGCCGCGCTGCTGCAGGCACTGACCGGCTGGCAGCGCGAGCAGCTCGACGACCGCGGCCTGACCGGCCTGCTCGACGAGGTCGAGCTGCCGCTCGTCGCGGTGCTGCGCGACATGGAGGTCGAGGGCGTCCGCCTCAACAAGGAGCGCCTGGCGGAGATCCGCGTGCGCGTCCAGGACGAGATCGCCGGCCTGGAGCGCGAGATCTTCGAGCTGACCGGTGAGCAGTTCACGATCGGCTCGCCGCAGCAGCTCGGCGTGGTCCTGTTCGAGAAGCTCGGGCTGTCGCGCAAGCGCCGCGGCAAGACGGGCTTCAGCACCGACGCGCGCGTCCTGCAGGCGATCCGCGACGAGCACCCGGTCGTCCCGAAGATCGAGCGCTGGCGCGAGCTCAACCAGCTGATGAAGACCTACCTCGACGTGCTGCCGCAGGTGGCCGACGAGGAGTCGCGCATCCACACCACGTTCGTGCAGGCGGCAGCCACCACGGGCCGTCTCGCCTCCACGAACCCCAACCTGCAGAACGTGCCGGTCCGGACCGAGCTGGGCCGCGAGATCCGCGGCTGCTTCGAGGCCGCGCCGGGCAACGTCCTGATCTCGGCCGACTACTCGCAGGTCGAGCTGCGCGTGATGGCGTTCATCGCCGACGAGCC